>JBAQER010000680.1:0-1524 GCA_049286845.1 Bradyrhizobium sp. | reverse complement strand
GCTCAAGGCCGTCAAGAATTCGACCGAGATCGAGGGCACGCGGACCGCGCACCGGCGCGACGCGGTGGCCCTGACGCGTTTTCTCGCCTGGATCGACCGCGAAGCGCCGAAGGGCGCGCTGACCGAGATCGACACCGTCGAGGCGCTGGAGACCTTCCGCCGCGACACCGGCGCGCTGAAGGACGTCTCGTTCCCGACCATCGCCGGCACCGGGCCGAACGGCGCCATCGTGCATTACCGCGTCACCCGCAAGACCAACCGGCGAATCTCGCCCGGCGAACTCTTGCTGATCGATTCCGGCGCGCAGTACGAGGACGGCACCACCGACGTCACCCGCACCGTCGCGATCGGCGAGCCCACGCCGGAAATGCGCGACCGCTTCACCCGCGTGCTGCGCGGCCATATCGCGATTGCGCGCGCGGTATTTCCCGACGGCACCACCGGCGCGCAGCTCGACACGCTGGCGCGGCAGTTCCTGTGGCAGGCCGGCATCGATTTCGAGCACGGCACCGGCCACGGCGTCGGCAGCTATCTTTCCGTGCACGAGGGTCCGGCGCGGATTTCAAAACTCGGCGCCACGCCGCTGAAACGCGGCATGATCCTGTCCAACGAGCCCGGCTATTACAAGACCGACGGCTTCGGCATCCGGATCGAGAATCTCGAACTGGTGGTCGGCGCCGACATTGCCGGCGCGGAGAAGCCGGTCAATGCCTTCGAGACGCTGACGCTGGCGCCGATCGACCGCCGCCTGATCGACCTGAAGATGATCAGCAGCAAGGAACTCGGCTGGCTCAACGACTATCACGCGAGGGTACGCCGCGAGGTACGGCCGCATGTCGACGAGGCCACCAAGGTGTGGCTGGATGCAGCGACGGCGCCGCTTTCGCTGTGATCGTCATTCCGGGGCGCGTCGAAGATGCGAACCCGGAATGACGAAGTCGTCACCGCCTCGCGAAAACGGAATAGCCGTATTCCGAAACGGGCATATTCCCGCTGAGGGATGACGCTACAGTCCAATTGACACAATCGGAATTGGACCAGCATGCACGGAGTGATGGGCAAGCCGCCCGGAGGGGTAACCGACGGCGGCGTCGCGACGTCCAGGATCACGCTGCTGCTGCTTGTCGCCATGACCGGCGTCGCGCCCATCTCGCTCTATATGCTGGTTCCGGCGCTGCCGGTGCTGGCCACCACGTTCGGGCGCGATATCGGGGTCGCGCAGATGACGGTGTCGCTCTACATGGTCGGCATCGCCTGCTCACAGATCATCATGGGGCCGCTGTCGGACAAGTTCGGACGCCGCCCGGTGCTGCTGGCGGGCCTCGGCCTGATGGTGGCGGCGAGCGCGGCCTGCATCTTCGCCGAAACTTTGCCGCAACTGATCGCCGCGCGCTTCCTGCAGGCGCTCGGCGGCGCCACCGGCATGGTGGTGAGCCGCGCGATCATCCGCGACCTCTACAGCCGCGACCGCGTCGGCGCCATGATCAGCTTGGTGGTCGCCGTCATGATGATCGCGCAGATGCT
>JBAQER010000679.1:0-6557 GCA_049286845.1 Bradyrhizobium sp. | reverse complement strand
GCAGGTTTCATGAACGACTCCACACGATCGAGCTATTCCTTCTTCCAGTTGCCGATACGCCCAGCCCAGTTGTTACTATAAATTTCGTCTGAGTTTTTGCGCTATTTCGCCGATCACGCCGCGGCGGAACGTCAGCACGCAGACCACGAAGATCACGCCCTGGATTACCGTCACCCACTGTCCGAAACCGGCCAGATACTGCTGCATGGCTATGATGACGAACGCGCCGACCACCGGGCCGAACACGGTGCCGAGGCCACCGACCAGAGTCATCAGCACGATCTCGCCCGACATCGTCCAGTGCACATCGGTGAGCGAGGCATTCTGGGCCACGAACACTTTCAGCGAACCGGCAAAACCCGCCAGCGTCCCCGACAGGATATAGGCCAGCAGCTTGTAGTGATCGGTCTTGTAGCCCAGCGAAATCGCGCGAGGCTCGTTTTCACGGATGGCCTTCAGCACTTCGCCGAACGGCGAGTTGATGGTGCGATAGATCAGCAGAAAACCGCCGAAGAACCCGACCAGGATGACGTAGTAAAGCACCCCCGAGTTGGAGAGGTCGAAAATGCCGAACAGGTGGCCTTGCGGGATGCCCTGGATGCCGTCTTCGCCATGGGTGAAGGGCGTCTGCAGGTAGATGAAATACAGCAATTGCGACAGCGCCAGCGTGATCATCGCGAAATAGATGCCCTGCCGGCGAATCGCGACGACGCCCGTGATGACGCCAATCCCGGCCGCGCCGGCGGTGCCGATCAAGATCCCCAGTTCGGGTGACACGCCCCAGACCTTCAGCGCATGCGCGGTGAAATAGCCGGCGCTGCCCAGAAACATCGCGTGCCCGAACGACAGCAGGCCACCGTAGCCGATCAGCAGGTTGAAGGCGCAGGCAAGCAGCGCAAAACACAGCGCCTGCATGACGAAGAACGGATAGATGTCGGTCAGGGGCACGGCCGCCAGCAGCGCCGCCATCGCCACGAACACGATCATCTCGTCGCGAATGCGTCGCGGGCCTGCCGGCAGGGTATCGTCGGTCAATACAGTCATGTCGTCGCCCGTCCCGTCAGTCCCGTCGGCTTCACCAGCAGCACCAGCACCATCAGCACGAAGACCACGGTATTGGAGGCTTCGGGATAAAAGTACTTCGTCAGTCCCTCGATCACTCCCAGCGCGAAGCCGGTGATGATCGCCCCCATGATGGAACCCATGCCCCCGATAACCACCACCGCGAACACGACGATAAGCAGATCGGCGCCCATCAGCGGCCGCACCTGGTTGATCGGTGCCGATAGCACGCCGGCCAGCGCGGCAAGCGCAACGCCTAAGCCGTAAGTCAGGGTGATCATCCGGGGCACATTGATGCCGAAGGCGCGAACCAGCGTGGGGTTCTCAGTGGCGGCGCGCAGATTGGCGCCAAGCCGGGTCTTTTCGATCAGATACCAGGTGGCGAAGCACACGATGAGCGAGAACACCACGACCCAGCCGCGATAGATCGGCAGGAACATGAATCCGAGATTCATGCCGCCCTTTAGTTCATCGGGGATCGCATAGGGCAGTCCCGACGAGCCGAAATAATTCTGGAAGACGCCCTGGATGATCAGCGCCATGCCGAACGTCAGCAACAGCCCGTAGAGATGATCGAGCCCGGACAGCCATTGCAGCATGGTCCGCTCCAGGATCATGCCGAAAATGCCGACGGCGATCGGCGCGATGATCAGCGCCGGCCAGTATCCGATGCCCATGACGTTGAGCAGAAAATAGGCGCAGAACGCGCCCATCATATAGACCGCGCCGTGCGCGAAATTGATGATGTTGAGCATGCCGAAGATCACGGCGAGCCCCAGACTCAACAGCGCGTAAAACGAGCCGTTGATCAGTCCCACCAGAAGCTGTGCGAACAGGGCTTGATACACCACTCCTCCTTGTTTCGTTTGGCTTCAGACGCCGAGATAGGTGTGAAGCTTGTCCATGTTGGCTTGCAGATCGGAGTTTGCGAAACCGTCGATCACCTTGCCGTGCTCGACGATGTAGTAACGGTCCGCGACGGTCGCCGCGAACCGGAAGTTCTGTTCGACCAGAAGGATCGTGAAACCCTCCTTCTTGAGGCGCGCGATGGTATGGCCGATCTGCTGGATGATGACCGGTGCCAGTCCCTCGGTCGGCTCGTCCAGCATCAGGAACCGTGCGCCGGTGCGCAGGATTCGCGCGATTGCCAGCATCTGCTGCTCGCCGCCGGACAATTTGGTGCCCTGGCTATTGAGCCGCTCCTTGAGATTGGGAAACAGGTCGAAGATCTGGTCCAGCGACAGCCCGCCCTGGCGCACCACCGGCGGCAGCAGCAGGTTTTCGCGAACATCGAGGCTGGCGAAGATTCCGCGCTCCTCGGGGCAGAAGGCGACGCCCATGCGCGCGATCTTGTCCGACGATGCCCGGATGATCTCCTGATCGCCGAAGCGGATCGCGCCGGTGCGCTTGCCGATGATCCCCATCACCGACTTCAGCGTCGTGGTCTTGCCCGCGCCGTTGCGCCCGAGCAGCGTGACCACCTCGCCGGCGTTCACGTTGAAATCGATGCCGTGAAGGATGTGGGATTCGCCGTACCAGGCTTCGAGATTCTGCACCGACAGCACCGGCGCGCCCGCGCCGGACTTGGTCGCGGCGGCATCGGCCATCTTCAAATCAGCCATGACCGGCCCCCAGATACGCTTCCTTGACGCGCTCGTCCTTGGTGAGCTCGGCATAATTGCCTTCCGCCAGCACCTGCCCGCGCGTCAGCACCGTGATGATGTCGGAAAGGTTGGCAACGACGCTAAGGTTATGTTCGACCATCAGGATGGTGTATTTCGCCGAGATCCGCTTGATCAAGGCGGCGATCTTGTCGATGTCCTCGTGTCCCATGCCGGCCATCGGCTCGTCGAGCAGCATCATTTCCGGGTCGAGCGCCAGCGTCGTCGCGATCTCGAGCGCGCGCTTGCGCCCATAGGGCATCTCGACCGCAGGCGTGGTGGCGAACTCGCTGAGGCCGACATCGTCGAGCAATTCGTGGGCGCGGCCGTTGAAACGGTCGAGCACCGATTTGGAGCGCCAGAAATCGAAGGACTGCCCGTGCTGGCGCTGCAGCGCGACCCGCACATTTTCGAGCGCCGTGAGGTGCGGGAACACCGCTGAAATCTGGAACGAGCGGACCAGGCCGAGGCGCGCGACGTCGGCCGGCGCCATCGCCGTAATATCCTGTCCCTTATACAGAATCTGGCCCGCTGACGGCTTCAGGAACTTGGTCAGAAGATTGAAGCACGTCGTCTTGCCGGCCCCGTTCGGACCGATCAATGCATGAATGCTGCCACGGCGGACCCTGAGATCGACATCGCGAACGGCAAAGAACCCCGCGAATTCCTTGGTCAATCCGTGGGTTTCGAGAATGAACTCATCGGCCAATCAAATTTCCCCCAACAGCCTACGCCGCGAATGCCACCGCGCGTGACCGAATTCTTGCTAACCGGCAGTTCTCCTGAGGGCGCCCCGAGGGCGCCCCGGAAGATCCCGTCCCGGACCCGCCGCCTCTGGCCGGAATATGCCGTCAACGGCCCGGTTTGCGCAAGATGGAAAGCTGCCATGCGCGGCGAGCAGAGACCGGCTCCGGGGTGTGCCATTAGTCGAATTATCGGCGGATTGGAATAGCCGGCCGGCCGAGGCCTTCGGCGCCCCTGTGCGGAAAGCAAGCGTTAACGGTGTTCTGACACGATCCGGCGGTTTCATCAAAAATTGCCCGTCGACCTGATAGTTGAGTGTTTTGTATTCAAGATCGGATTGCAGCCGTGGAATTTGAAAGCGCCAACCCGTCGGTCGTTAAATCGATCAAGCAGCGGGATATGCTGAACACCTGGCTGCGGCTTTTTGCCCGCGAAAGGTTGTTGCCGCGCATCGAGGAATACCAGCCGGCGCGGATCGAGGACGAACTTCCGGACCTCGTATTTTATACCGTGGATACCGCCAGCTGGCCGCCGCGCCTGACCATAGAGAGCGACGGCACGCGGATGTCGAGCGCCTATGGCCACACCGGCAAGGGCCGGCTTCTCGACGAATATCTCGGCGCCAGACTCGCGCCCATCGTGATGCCGGTCTATTACGAATGCATTACCCGCCGCCTCCCCGTCTACACCATTGCCAACATCGACGACGTCTATGGACGAATCGTCGCCTATGAGCGGCTGCTGCTGCCGTTCTCGGACGGCGACAATGTCAGCCATGTGATCGCCTCGCTGAAGACCATCAGCGAAGATGGCAACTTCGAGATCAAGAACCTGATGCGCGGCAACGACTCGCTGCCGGCGCCGAAACTCCGTGCGGTCATCGATCGCGATCTCTTCCATCGCGCGCCCGGCCGTATTCCGGCCGGCGACCAGATCGAATTCAGCTAGGCCTTCCGCGCCCGCGACCCGCCCGACGGCTTGACTTCCCTGGCATAGGTTTCCGGCTTGAAGCCCACCAGCAATTTGCCGCCGAGATCGAGCACCGGCCGCTTGATCATCGAGGGCTGCGCCAGCATCAGCGCCAGCGCCTTGCGCTCGTTCAGCCCTTCCTTGTCGCTATCGGGCAATTTGCGAAACGTGGTGCCGGCGCGGTTGAGCAGGGCTTCCCAGCCGAGCTCGTCGCTCCAACTCTTCAGTTTGTCCCTGGCGATGCCAGCGGTCTTGTAGTCGTGGAATCCATGCGTTACGCCATGACTGTCGAGCCAGGCGCGGGCCTTCTTCATGGTGTCGCAGTTCTTGATGCCGTAGATGGTGACGGGCATTCTGGTCCATTCCGGAATGGTGCGGTTCGATCACCCATTGTAGGGTATTGCAGGCTTCGTTGCATCCGGGGCGAACATGGAATTCACCGCGCTTTTTCTGGCCGTCGCGATCGTCATGCTCGTCGCCTGGCGAGGTCCACGGCCGCTGGCGCTGACATTGTTCGCGGCGGTGCTTGCAGCCTCTGTCGCGATCTATCTGCATCATGCGACCGACACCCTGAAACTGTCATTCTGAGGCAGGCGCATGACGCGATCATTGGCCGTCACTCTCAATGCGCTCGGCCTCTACGCCGTGGCGCTGGTGCTGACAGCGGCGTTTGCCGCGCAGATCCTGCTGCACGAGCTGCCCTGCCCGCTGTGCCTGCTTCAGCGCATCCAGTTCGCGGCGCTCGCCGTCGGCCCGATCCTGAACGTCCGCTTTGGACCGCGCCCCAGCCACTACGCTCTGTCGTTGTTTGCCGCCGCCGCGGGCTTTGCTTTTTCGACGCGCCAGGTGCTGCTGCACATCATGCCCGGCGACGCCGGCTACGGCACGGCGCTGCTCGGCTATCACTACTATACCCTTGCCTTGATCGGCTTCGCCGTGGCCATCGTCCTGGTCGCCGCCATCCTGTTGTTCGACCGTCAGTTCGAACGTGACGGCGCAGAGATGGAGCCTGTCGCGCCCGGTCCCTTCGCGACAGTGGCGGTGTGGCTGGTAATCGCCTTGACGGCGCTGAATGTCGCCTCGACGCTGCTGGAATGCGGGTTCGGGGCCTGCGCCGACAATCCGGTCGTGTACGAGCTCCTCAAGCGCGGAGCCTGACGCGTTCACGGCCGCTTCGGAATCTCGAGCCCGCGCTGCACCGCGGGCCGCGCCAGACCGCGATCGAGCCAGGCCGAGACGTTGCCATAATCATCGAACCCGACCAGTTCGCGCGCGCCGTAGAAGCCGATCAGGTTGCGCACCCAGCCGAGCATCGAGACGTCGGCGATGGTGTAGTCGTCGTCCATGAACCATGACCGTCCGGCAAGCCGCGTCTCCATCACGCCGAGCAGGCGTTTGGACTCCGCGACATAGCGCTCCAGAGGCCGTTTATCGGCAAACTCCTTGCCCGCAAATTTATGGAAGAAGCCGACCTGGCCGAACATCGGCCCGATCCCGCCCATCTGGAAGTGGACCCACTGGATGGTTTCCCAGCGGCGCGCGGCATCGGCCGGCAACAGCTTGCCGGTCTTCTCCGCGAGATATTGCAGGATGGCGCCGGACTCGAACAGCCCGAGCGGCTGGCCGCCGGGTGTGTCCGGATCGAGGATCGCGGGGATCTTGCCGTTCGGGTTCAGCGAGAGAAATTCCGGCGTCTTCTGGTCGTCCTTGTTGAAGTCGACCAAATGCGCTTCGTAAGCGAGCCCGATCTCCTCCAGCATGATGTAAACCTTGACGCCGTTCGGCGTCGGCAGCGAATAAAGTTGGAGACGGTCAGGAAATTTGGCGGGCCAGCGTTTGGTGATCGGAAAGGCAGATAGTTCGGACATCACAACTCGTTCTTTGCTTCGGCTCTGTTGCATGGCTACTGTACGGGGACTGCCTGACGTGACAAGGGCCGGCGCCATCGATGGATGACCAAGCGAACACAAAACCCGGCCTGACCGACGCGGAGCTTGCGGTGCATCCGACGGTTTACGCACCCGATGCGCTCAAGGGGCAGGTCGCGGTCGTATCCGGCGGATCGGGCGGCATCGGCCGCGCGATCGCCTGGCTGTTGGCGCGGCTGGGCGCGCATGTCGT
>JBAQER010000678.1:0-1782 GCA_049286845.1 Bradyrhizobium sp. | reverse complement strand
CGGACGCATGGAGACGTGGCCGAGAGGCTGAAGGCGACGGTTTGCTAAATCGTTATAGGGGAAACCCTATCGTGGGTTCGAATCCCACCGTCTCCGCCAGTCCAGATATTGTCCGGACTGAAGACATAGGTGACAGTCTGTTCCTAAGACATGGGTGACAACCTCGGGCCGAAGGGGTTGTCGAGGGGTTGCAAGGTTTTCTGCTCCAGATCGATGAATCCGAGATCGTAGCTCATGAAGCTGACGAGCCAAATGCCGTCGTCGACTTCCTTGATTCCGAGGCGCTGACCGGCGAGCACGGACGAGATGTTGACGCGCTTTCGATACATGCAGATGCGCCCGCATGAGGTGACCATCACGTCGCGATCGTGCAGCGGATAGTCGATTTCCGGTAATTTCCCGTCATAGGGCTTGGCGGACGGGCGATAGACATCGGCCGGGCGCTGCATGTCGAGCGCTTGGTGCGGCCTTTCATCGTTGAACTCCTTGATGAACGCGTCGAAGCGGGCCTGTTGCTGCAAGCTGTTCCTGCCGGGCGGACGGGTCGCCTCCTTCTTCAAGGTCAGGTGCATGCGCTCGTGGCGGCCGTTCTGCTGAGGATGGCCGGGCTTGATGCGCTCGATCTCGACGCCCAGGCGCAGCCCCCAGACGGAGAGCTTGGAGAGGCCGAAGAGGCCGTTGGGGCTGGCGAAGGGAACGCCATTGTCGGAGCGGATGGCGCCGGGGAGGCCGCGCTCACGAAACAGCCGGCCGAAGGCGGTGATCGCCGGGTCCTCTCTGGTCGATTCCAGCGCCTCGCAGAGCAGCAGGAAGCGCGAGGCGTGATCGGTGACGGTGAGCGGATAGCAGTAGCGTCCGGAGCCGAGCTTGAACTCGCCCTTGAAGTCCACACACCAGAGGTCATTGGGAGCAAGGCCGGGCGAAAGCTCCGTGCCCTGCGCCCGCGGGCGGCGGCGTCCGAGCGCCTTGACGAGGCCGTGCCGGCACAAGACCGCATGGATCGTACTGTTGGCGGGGACGCGGAAATCGCCGTCGAGCTTGCGCAGCAGCAGCTCGCGGATCTTGCGCGCTCCCCAATGGGGCTTTTCACGCTTGCAGCGCAGGATGAGGCGTTCAATCTGCTCGGGCAGCTGGTTGGCGTAGCGCACCGGCCGCCGCGAGCGGTCGGTGAGCGCCTCGAGGCCGTGCTCCTTGTAGCGATCGAAGATTTTGTATCCCGTCTTGCGCGAGATGCCGAACTCCCGGCACACATCGCTCATCGCCTCGCCCTCGAGCAGACGCGCGACGAACCGAAGACGCTCTTCCATAACCGAACACTCCTTCCAGGGCATTCGACACCTCCCGCCAGGCTAGCCTGGCGGGAGGTGTCACCCATGTGTCCGGAACAAACTGTCACCCATCTCTCAGGTCGCTCACAACTTTTTCTCGTAAAGAGTTCAAGTGGCGCATCATCCTATTCGATGACATGCCGCCGCAGAGTCGCCGCTCCCCATCGAGTGTTTCGGCACTCCCGACCTTTGCGCCTATCCCGCGCGCTGGTCGCAAAGGCTGTCGCCAAGGGGATCGCCACCGCCATCGCGACGGCGATGACGCCGGAAGTCGAGAGTCGTCGAAGAAATCGAACGCGCCGCCAGTCGCCAAGGTTTTGTCCGGGCTTTGTCTTCCGCCATTGCCGCTCTTTGGATGACCTGGCACGCCAGCACTGGCTCCACCATTTTTTCCCCCCGTGGCCCTTTAGCTCAGCAGAAGCCAGTGCATAATTATTATGCAGCATGATGATTC
>JBAQER010000677.1:0-6055 GCA_049286845.1 Bradyrhizobium sp. | reverse complement strand
CATGTATATCGCTGCGCTGCGCTATTCGCAGCTGGCGACATCGAACCGTTACGTGCTCGACTTCAACACCAGATTTCCCCTCACCCCCGATTGGCGGCTTAGTCCGCGTTTGAGACTTGGTTACGCCAGGGGCCACCACGGGATCGATCTCACGGAATACACCGTACTTCCGTCACTTTTGCTGAACTATTTCTGGACCAAAGATCTGAGTTTGGAGTTTGAGGTCGGCGTGCAATGGACGAGTGCTCAGCAGTCCGGCATCAGCAGCCGCGACACCGAGCTGATGGCAACGGTCGGTTTGCGTTACGATTTCTACTCCGACAGCAGCACGAAGCCGGATGACGTCAAGGCCAAGTTCGGAGCGCCGGCAGCGGCGGCGCTTTGCCGCTACAGCGCGCGTCCGGAAAACGGCAATTGTGCATCGCCTCAGACGGGCAGCCGATGAGGTTCACCAGCTCAATGTCATTTTCAGGGGGAATCGGAGCGCAGCATGGCACCTGAAATCGGATACTACGCGTTGCTCCTTGCGCTGTTTGTCTCGGTGACGCAGTCGGCGATGCCATTTGTTGCCGCACGCCGCCGTGACCTTGCGCTAGCGGCATTCGTCGATCAGGCGGCGTTGGCTCAGTTCATGTTCCTCGTCGTGGCATTTGCGTCATTGACCTATGCGTTCGTTACCTCAGATTTTTCGGTCGAGATCGTAACGGCCAACTCGCACACGGCAAAGCCGCTGCTCTACAAGATCTCGGGAGTGTGGGGAAACCACGAGGGATCCATGCTGCTTTGGGTCCTGATTCTGTCGCTATTTGGCGCCGCGGTCGCAGTATTCGGGCGCAATTTGCCTTACCGGCTGCGCATCAACGTGCTCGGCGTGCAGGGCATGGTGGGGTGCGGGTTCCTGGCCTTCATCACGCTGACGTCCAATCCGTTTGCGCGTCTCGCGCAAGCGCCTGCCGATGGCAATGGTCTCAATCCGATATTGCAGGATCCGGGATTGGCGATCCACCCGCCGTTCCTTTACCTGGGCTATGTCGGGTTTTCGATGGCGTTTTCGTTCGCGGTGGCAGCGCTGATTGACGGAAAGGTCGACGCATGCTGGGCGCGCTGGGTGAGGCCCTGGGTGTTGGCGGCATGGTGCTTCCTGACGATCGGAATCACGCTCGGGAGCGCCTGGGCGTATTATACCCTTGGCTGGGGCGGATGGTGGTTCTGGGATCCGGTCGAAAATGCTTCGTTCATGCCCTGGATTGCAGGGACCGCGCTCTTGCATTCGGCGCTCGTCGTCGAGCGTCGCAACGCGCTCGTGAGCTGGACGATGCTACTTGCGATCCTGACGTTCTCGCTGAGTCTGGTCGGCACATTTCTGGTTCGTTCCGGCGTGCTGACGAGCGTTCACTCATTTGCGCAGGACCCGGCGCGAGGTGTCTTCATTCTGGCGTTGATCGTGCTTGCCACCGGCGGCGCCCTCGCTCTTTACGCCTTCCGCGCGCCGCATCTCAAATATGGCGCGCCCTTCGCGCCGATCAGCCGGGAAAGCGGTCTGACCTTGAATAACGTGTTGTTGAGCGCGGCTGCCGCCACCGTGTTTCTCGGGACATTCTATCCGCTCGTGGTCGACATGATCGGCAACGACAAGATTTCGGTGGGACCGCCTTACTACGACCGGACATTCGTCCCGATTATGATTCCGGTGCTGCTGATCATGGTCGTTGGCCCCATGCTGAAATGGAAGCGCGACAGCATTGCCGCGGCCCTCGGCCGCCTGAAATACCCGGGCATCGCCAGCGGGTTGATCGCTATCCTGGTACTGGTCCTCACATTCGGCCGCAACGCGTTTGCTGCGGCATTCATGGCTGTGGCGGTCTGGCTCATCACCGGCTCGTTTGCGGCTTTGGCGTATCGAACGCGTGTGGGCCGCGTACCGCTGGCCACGACCTTGCGGCTTGCCCGGACGACGCCTCGCGCATTTTACGGGCTTGTTATTGCTCATGCCGGGATGGGCATAACCGTTGCCGGAATTACGGGCATGACGAGCTGGGCGACGGAAAAAATCGAAATGTTGCGACCTGGCGAAGGCCTCGAACTTTCCGGGTACAGTCTGCGCCTTCGGTCGGTCGGCGACGTGCCGGGTCCCAACTACGATGCCGAGCGAGGCACGTTCGACGTCACCCGTAACGGTCGGTTGGTGGGCGAGATGCTCAGCGAACGGCGCTTCTACCCGGTGCGCCAGCAGCAGACAACCTCCGCTGGCATCAGAACGAATTTCATATCCAATTTGTACGTTGTAATCGGCGAGCCGGACGGAAAGGGCGCTTGGGCCGTGCGCTTCTACTACCATCCGTTCATGCCGTGGGTGTGGATCGGAGCGCTCGCGATGGCGCTTGGCGGATTTGTTTCGCTTTCCGACCGGCGCCTGCGGGTCGGTGTGCCGCAGCGCATCCCGCGCCATGCCGCTGCTGTCCCGGCCGAATAGGAGACAACCAATGAAACGTCTCGTGCCGTTGGTGCCTGTGCTTGTTTTCGTCGTTCTGGCGATCGGGCTCGGAATCAGCCTGACAAACGATCCCCGGAAGATACCCTCACTGCTCGTGGACAAGGCGTTGCCCGCGTTCGCCATGGCCTCGCTCGACGGAGACGCCGGAGGTTTTTCGAATGCCGATCTGAAAGGAAAGGTCTCGCCGCTCAATATTTTTGCTTCCTGGTGTCCCGGCTGCCGCGCGGAGCATCCGATGCTCATGCAACTTGCAGGGAAGAGCGGGCTATCGATTTACGGTATCAACTGGAAGGACAGCCCGCGAAACGGAGAGCGGTGGCTGAAGGCAAACCAAAGCCCCTATGCCCGCGTCGGATTCGACGGGAGCGGGAGGGTCGGGATCGATCTCGGTGTGACGGGTGTTCCCGAGACCTTTGTCGTCGATCGCTCCGGCCGCGTTCGCTATCGCCATGCGGGCCCCTTAACCGACGATGTCTGGCGTGAAATCTTTGAGCCGCTGGTGGCGCGGCTCCAGGCGGAGTCATGATGATGATCTTGCGGATGTCGGCACGCCGCGCTTTCCTGGGGATGTTGGTCGCCTCGGCCGCGTTCGTTTCGCTTGCGCATGCGGTTACACCGGACGAGGTTCTGCAGGACCCTGCGCTCGAGGCGCGAGCCAGAGCCATCAGCCAGCTGCTTCGTTGCGTCGTCTGCCAAAACCAGAGCATTGACGATTCCAATGCACCGCTCGCACGCGACCTTCGCGTCATAGTCCGTGAACGCCTGGTCTCGGGCGACACGAACAAACAGGCAATCGATTTCATCGTCGGTCGCTACGGCAACTTCGTTCTACTGAAGCCGCCAATGCAGTTGGATACGTTGGCACTCTGGATCGGTCCGGCGCTGTTTTTGCTGATAGCCGCATTGGGTTTCGTCCGGTACCTGCGCAAGCGGTCCGTCGACCACGCCGCAGAAGTGCCAGCGGCCCTGACGACCATCGAACAGGATCGGGTTTCCGAACTGTTCAGCAGGAGGAGCTAAGCATGGCATTATGGATCATTCTGACGATCATGACGTCCGCTGTCGCGGTCGTGTTGTCAGCGCCGTTCATTCGCCGGCTCGACCGGCCCCCGGTGGAATCGGCGGGCGACATCGAGGTCTATCGCGATCAGTTGAAGGAAGTCGAAAGCGAGCAGCAGCAAGGGTTGATTGACGATGCCCATGCATCGGCGGCTCGGCTGGAAATCGAGAGGCGTGTCTTGGCCGCCGACAAGATGACACAATCGGTCATGCCGGTGCTTTCCGGGGGGGAGCGGAATTTCGCGGTGGTATGCGTCACCGGGATCGTGGTTCTGGGTTCGGTCGGTCTCTATGCCGCAACAGGGAATCCCGATCTGCCCTCTATGCGAGGCTCTGGTGCCGCAGAACGGGCGGTTTCGTCATTTGCTCAGGGTGCGCAGGCCATAGAGAGCCTTGCTGCGGCGATGCAGACGCCAGCCTCCGAAAGCCAGGGGCAGCCGCGGTTGCGAGCCGGCGTCCCACCTGTCGAAGAGATGATCCAGCGTCTCGCAACACGTCTGCTGCAGAATCCGAAGGACGGCGAGGGCTGGCGGACGCTCGGCTGGTCCTATTTGAGCGTAGGCCGCTTCTCCGAAGCAAGCGAGGCCTATGCGAAAGCCATCGAACTGAATCCCAATGTCGCCGACATCAGGAGCGCTCGCGTCGAAGCGCTGGTCCGATCGGCCGATGGCCGCGTTACGACCGACGCCGGGATCGCCATCGAGGATGCCTTGAAGGTTGACCCCGGGAACGCCCGAGCGCGCTTTTACAAGGGATTGGCAAAGGAGCAGGGGGGCGACCAGACCGGCGCGCTGACCGATTGGGTCGCTGTCCTGAAGGATGCCGATCCGGCTGAAGCGTGGGTGCCGGATCTCAAGAACAGGATCAGCGAGCTTGAGCGGAATCTCGGTGCAAATGCTGCGGCTCCTTCGACCGGGTCGGAGCCGGCCGGTTCGGGCGGATTGCTTGAGACACCGGGAGTGCCGGGAGGGTCGGAGATGCCATCGACGATCGGTAGAGGGCCGAGCGCGCAGGACATCCAGGCTGCGGAGGTTATGCCACCTGCGGAACGCTCCGCGATGGTTCGAGGCATGGTCGATCGTCTCGCGAGCCGCCTGGAAGGAGCGCCGCGCGATGCGGATGGATGGATCAAGCTGATCCAATCGCGAATGGTGCTCGGCGAAACCGAACTCGCGAAGCAGGCGCTCACGCGCGGTGTCGAAGCGTTCACCGATGACGCGCGGCAGCGCGACCGGATTATCGCAGCTGCTCAACAGCTTGGACTAAATCAATGATGATTTCGCCGGAACCATCGTCAGCGGGCGAAACGCGTTCTGGTGTCCGCATGCGCCACATGGACGAATTGGCAAGAAAGCCGGAGCGGGAACGCTCATGACGCGGAAACAGCGGCGCCTCATTCTGATTGGCTCGAGTCTTGGTGTGCTCGCGGTAGCGGTCGCGCTGATGCTCAGCTCGCTTCGAGAATCGATCGTGTTCTTCAATTCGCCGACCGACATTGCCGACAACAGGTCTGCCCGGGGTACGCGCGTTCGCCTCGGTGGCATCGTGAAGCCGGGCAGTCTGGAGCGTGGCGACAACATGGTCGTCCGTTTCGACGTCACCGATGGCAATCGGGAGATTCCAGTCAGCTATCAGGGGATCGTTCCCGACTTGTTTCGCGAAGGGCAGGGCGTCGTCGCGGAGGGGCGCATCGAGCCGAATGGGACATTCAAGGCCGATACCGTGCTTGCCAAGCATGATGAGAATTACATGCCAAAAGAGGTTGTCGACACGTTGAAGAAACAGGGGCACTGGCAGGAAAGCATGGGAAAAAATGTCGTGTCGGTGAAGGCGAACGCGCCGTGAGCAGTAGTTTTCGCCAACTGGCGAAAGCCTAGTGCGGTCGGTAAGTATTGTTGATCAGGCCGGCGCCGTTGGCCTGCAAAGAGGCACCAGGAAAGTGAGAGCATCATGGACTATAATGTCTTTTTCGATCGGGCCCTGGGGCAGCTTCGGGACGAGCGCCGCTACCGGGTCTTTGCCGATCTGGAACGGCTGGCGGGCAGATTTCCCCATGCCATCTGGCATTCGCCGGACGGTCCGCGCGACGTCGTGATCTGGTGCTCCAACGATTACCTCGGCATGGCCCAGCATCCGAAGGTGGTCGGCGCCATGGTGGAGACCGCCTCGCGGATGGGTACCGGGGCAGGCGGCACGCGCAATATCGCCGGCACCAATCATCCCCTGATCGAGCTGGAGCGCGAGCTCGCCGAGCTGCACGGCAAGCAAGCCGCCCTGGTCTTTACTTCAGGCTACGTCTCGAACGAGACCGGCATTTCAACGCTCGCCAGGCTGTTGCCGAACTGCCTGCTGCTGTCGGATGCGCTCAACCACACTTCGATGATCGAGGGCGTGCGCAAGTCCGGTTCCGAAAAGCAGGTGTGGCGCCACAACGACATCGAGCATCTCGAGCAACTGCTGCGGGCGGCGGCCCCGGAGCGGCCGAAACTGATCCTGTGCGAG
>JBAQER010000676.1:0-5877 GCA_049286845.1 Bradyrhizobium sp. | reverse complement strand
AGACTATTGCCTGTTCGCCTTTGCGGCACCTGTGCTGCAGGGGCCCGGGGTGACGGTGTCGTTCGGCTGCGAATTTCTCGACGGCGCGCGCGAAGGCGAGCTGGTCGAGGGTACCGGTGAGGTCATGCGGGCCGGCGGCTCGATGATCTTCCTGCGCGGCGTGCTGAAAGCCGGCGAGCGGACGCTGTTCACCTTTTCCGGCACCATCAAGCGGGTGAAGTGGAAGCCGCCGGTAAAGGCGGGCGCGATTGCCACCTGATTCGACCCGGCCTCTCTTTCCCGGCGTTTCCTGACTTGTGAGCGGCCGGCGCGCCGGGAGAATTCAGTTGCTCAAGAACATGGCAGCGATCGAAGGCGACCCAACGCCCGCGCCACCGGATCCAGCCCGGTCTCCAAGGGCTCCTCGCCGCTGGCGCGATTACGCGCTGCTGCTGGCGTTGGCGTGCTGCTGGAGTTCAACCTATCCGCTGACCAAGATCGGCCTCGGCTCGATCCCTCCGATCACCTTCATCTCGGCGCGCTCGCTGATCGCAGCGGGCTTTCTGCTCATGATCCTGCGCGCGCGGGGCATGCGAATTCCGGCCGATGCCAGGGCCTGGAAGCTGTTCGCGCAGCAGCAGACCATCAATTCGACGATCCCGTTCCTGATGATCACCTGGGCGCAGCAATATGTGGCGGCGGCGCCGACCGTCGTGCTGGCTTCGACCACGCCGATCTTCGCCTTCCTCATCACCTGGGGCATCACCCGGCACGAACCGGCCACGCTCCTGAAGCTCGCCGGCGCCGTGCTGGGGCTCGCCGGAACCGCCGTGATCATCGGCCTCGATTCGCTCGGCGGACTCGGCGGCAATATCTTTGCCGAGATGGTCATCCTGGTCGCCACCGTCTCCTTTGCCTGCGCCACGATCTTCGGACTGCGGCTGACCGAATACGACCCGATGGTGGTGGCGGCGGGCTCGCTGCTGTTCGGCGGTTTCATCCTGCTGCCGGCGGCGCTGATCGTCGAGCATCCCTGGACCCTGCGGCCGACACCGGAGGCGCTCGCCGCCACCTTCACCATGGGGATTTTCTCGAGTGCGCTCGGATTGATGCTGTTCTACATGTGCCTGACGCGATTGGGCACGCTGACCACGAATGCGCAAGGCTACCTGCGCATTCCCATCGGCGTCGGTCTGTCGGTCGTGCTGCTCGGCGAAGCCGTGCCGTCGAACCTGGCGCTCGGACTGTTGCTTGTCATGGCTGGCGTCGCCGCCATGACTGTCCCCGGCGGCGGCTACGGACAGCGGATCAGCCGCCTTCGCGCCAGACTGCAAGAAAGCAAGGCCGGATCAAATCCGCGGGATTGAAGCCTGGCATGGCGCGGCCCTGATATTCTTGCCGCTGCAAACGCATGCCTCTAAATTCCCGAGCCGGAGAAAGTCATGAGCACATTCGCAATCGAGGGCGGCTGCACGTGCGGGAACGTCCGCTACCGCATGGCGGAGCGTCCCCTCGTCGTTCATTGCTGCCATTGCCGATGGTGCCAGCGCGAAACCGGTGCCTCGTTTGCGCTCAATGCCATGATTGAGGCCGATCGGGTCGAACTGCTCTCGGGCGAGCCAGAAATGATCGTGACGCCTTCACTCAGCGGCAAAGGCCAGAAGATTTCGCGATGCCCCAAATGCCATGTAGCGGTCTGGAGCAACTACGCAGGTTCGGGCGACCTCTTCCGCTTCGTTCGCGTGGGCACGCTCGATGCGCCGGATGCGCTGCCGCCTGACGTTCACATCTTCACGATGTCGAAGCAGCCCTGGGTCGTGATGTCGCCCGATGTGCCCGCCTTCGAAGAATTCTATGTCAGGGAAGAGACTTGGCCCGCGGCCAGCCTGTCGAGATGGCGAGCCGCAACCGGTTCAGACACCGGCTGACGACGCCCTACTTCTTTTCTTCCAGCAACTTGCGGTATTTCTCGACGTCGCGCGTGACCAGCTGCTGCAGCACTTCCGGCGCGTGCTCGTTGGGGTCGGGTGCGACCGTCGAAAGATCGGCAAAGCGCTTCTTGACCTGCTCGCTCTCCACCGCCGTCCGCGCAGATGCGCTCAACTTGGCAATAATCTCGGGCGGCGTGCCCTTCGGCGCAAACAGGCCGTTCCAGCCCTGCGCCTCGAATTCGGGAAGGCCAGCCTCGACCGAGGTCGGCAAATCCGGCAACGTCGCCAGCCGCACAGTCGAGCCGACCACCAGCCCCTTCACCAGTTTGTCG
Source organism: Bradyrhizobium sp. (assembly GCA_049286845.1). Taxonomy (GTDB): domain Bacteria; phylum Pseudomonadota; class Alphaproteobacteria; order Rhizobiales; family Xanthobacteraceae; genus Bradyrhizobium. The sequence goes on along the minus strand of JBAQER010000676.1, from coordinate 3,635 downwards.
CCGATCGGTTGCGAAACCGAAGCTGCGGCGTCGCAGACTCCGTCGATCTGGCCGCCGATCGCATCCGTTAAAGCCGGCGCCGCACCACGATAGCCGACCAGCGTCACGTCGATCCCTGCCGCCTGCACGAAACTCTTGCAGATCAGAAAATTCGACGAGCCGACGCCGGCGTGGCCGAGATTGATCTTGCCGGGATTGCTTTTGGCGTAGGCGATAAACTCCTTGAGGTCCTTGGCCGGAAAATCCTTGCGCAGCGCCACGATGCCGAACGTCTTCGCCACCATGGCGATCGGCGCGAAGGAGTCAGGCGTGAACGGCAACTTCGGATAGATGGTGTAGGAGGCGGCGCTGGTGCCGGCGTTGCCGATCGCGATGGTGTAGCCGTCCGCTTCCGCGCGCGCGGCCCGCGTCAACGCGGTGGAGCCGCCGGCGCCGGCGACATTCTCGATCACGATGGCCTGCCCGAGCGATGCGCTCATCTGCTCGGCGACGGTACGTGCGATGACGTCGGAAGTGCCGCCGGCCGCGAACGGCACGATCATGGTGATGGGACGTTTCGGGTAGTCCTGGGCGTGGGCCGGGGCCGGGGCGGTAAACGAAAGCACCGCGACGACTGCAAGCAGCCGCGCCCTGACTTTATTTTGATGCGTTTTCTTCACGCGAACCGGTCCCCACTTCGCTTGAAAACGCTATGGCGTTCACGCCGCGCGCTCCAGATGCGCCACCAACCCTGCGAACAGGCCGCGGCCGTCGGTACAGCCCATGATGTCTTCGACGTGATTTTCCGGATGTGGCATCATGCCGAGCACGTTGCCGCGCTCGCTGACGATGCCGGCGATCGAGTGCGCGGCGCCATTGATGTTGGAGGCCTCATCGACCACGCCATCGGGCGAGCAGTAGCGGTAGAGCACCCGCCCGTCGCCCTCGAGCCGCTTAATGGTCTCCTCGTCGGCCTCGTAATTGCCCTCGCCATGGGCGACCGGCACGCGGATGATCTGGCCGGCATTGTAGCCGCGGGTGAACGGCGTGTCGGATCGCTCGACCCGCAGATGCACGTCATGGCAGATAAATTTCAGCCGCGCATTGCGCATGAGCACGCCGGGCAGAAGCCCTGCCTCGCAGAGGATCTGGAAGCCGTTGCAGACCCCGAGCACCAAGCCGCCATCGGCAGCGAACGCCCGCACCGCGTCCATCACCGGTGCGCGCGCCGCGATCGCCCCGCAGCGCAGATAGTCGCCGTAGGAAAACCCGCCCGGCACCACCACGAGGTCGGTGCCCTTCGGCAATGCGGTCTCGGCATGCCAGACCATCGCGGCTTCATGGCCCGATGCGAGCTTCAGGGCGCGCGCCATGTCGCGCTCGCGATTGATTCCGGGGAAGACGAGAACAGCGGATTTCATCGAAATATCGGCCTAGAGAAGTTCAACCCGGTAATTCTCGATCACGGTGTTCGCCAGCAGCTTGTCGGCGGCGGCTTTCAGCGCCGCTTCGGCCTTGGCCTTGTCGGAGCCCGACAGCTCGATGTCGAACACCTTGCCCTGGCGCACGCTGGCGACGCCGTCGACGCCGAGCGATTTCAGCGCCCCTTCGATGGCCTTGCCCTGCGGATCGAGAATGCCTGATTTCAGTGTAACGGTGACGCGCGCTTTCACTTCCAACCTCTAGCTCTTGACCAGCACCGGACCGGAGCCGACCGGCCGCTCGTTTTCCATCAGAATGCCCAGCCTTTTCGCGACCTCAGTATAGGCCTCCAAAAGGCCGCCGAGATCCCGGCGGAAGCGGTCCTTGTCGAGCTTCTCGTTCGACTTGACGTCCCACAGCCGGCACGAATCGGGCGAGATCTCGTCGGCGACGATGATTCGCATCATGTCGTTCTCGAACAGCCGGCCGCATTCCATCTTGAAATCGACCAGGCGGATGCCGATGCCCAGAAACAGTCCGGTCAGGAAGTCGTTGACGCGGATGGCCAGCGCCATGATGTCGTCGATTTCCTGCGGCGTGGCCCAGCCGAACGCCGTGATGTGCTCTTCCGAGACCATGGGGTCGTTGAGCTGGTCGTTCTTGTAATAGAACTCGATGATCGAGCGCGGCAGCTGGGTACCTTCCTCGATGCCGAGGCGCTGCGACAGCGAGCCCGCCGCCACATTCCGCACCACCACCTCCAGCGGCACGATCTCGACCTCGCGAATCAGCTGTTCGCGCATGTTGAGCCGGCGGATGAAGTGGGTCGGCACCCCGATGTCGTTGAGGTGCTGAAACAGGTACTCCGAAATCCGGTTGTTGAGGACGCCCTTGCCCTCGATCACCTGATGTTTCTTGGCATTGAACGCGGTCGCGTCGTCCTTGAAGTGCTGGATCAGGGTTCCCGGCTCCGGGCCTTCATAGAGGACCTTGGCCTTGCCTTCATAAATGCGGCGTCGACGGCTCATTGGGATGTACCGTGTGTTGTTGAAATCCATGAATTTGGTGTGCTCCGGATGACATAGGGACTGCGACCCACGACGGAGCTGCCGTGAAGGCCAGGAACGGGAAACAGAACAAGAACCAAGCCTGAGGGCAACCTATCCGATTGGCCTATCGAGCACAATCGATCCGGTCCGTTTGGGGCGAGTTTTACCCCTCTCCCTGCGGCTTAAAGCCGGTTGTTTTAACGAATGGCTACCGTTATCTAAGCGCGCGAGCCGGCGGCCGCAACGTGGCCGTTTTCACCATTTTTGGCACAAAGATCGGAACCCTGGGGTATGAGCACATTCGACAAGCGTGAGGAAGGTTTCGAGAAGAAGTACGCCCTCGACGAGGAACAGAAGTTCAAGGCCGAGGCCCGCCGTAACCGGCTGCTCGGAATGTGGGTAGCGGAGAAGCTCGGACTGACCAGCGAGGCCGCGACCGCCTATGCCAAGGAAGTCGTGGCCTCCGATTTCGAGGAAGCCGGCGACGCCGACGTGGTCCGCAAGGTGCTGGCCGACCTCACCGCCAAGGGCGTCGCCATCACCGAGCCGCAGCTTCGCGTGAAGATGGACGAGCTGATGGCGCAGGCCATCCAGCAGGTGAAAGCCGGGACGTAGCGAGCGACCTCGCCGCTCCTGTCATTCCGGACGCCGCGCAGCGGCGATCCGGAATCCGGAAGTGATTTTTGCTCAGTTCGAGATTCCGGGTTCGCATCTTCGATGCGCCCCGGAATGACGACGATGAAGCCTCACCCCTCCTTGAAGCCGTATTCCGGCACGTTGCCGATGGCGCCGTAATATTTGTACGGCAGGAACTTGCCCGACATCGTGATCTTGACGCGGTCGCCCTTGGGGTTGGGCAGGCGCTCCATCACCATGTCGAAATCGATCGCCGACATGATGCCGTCGCCATACTCTTCCTCGATCAGCGCCTTCCAGGCCGGGCCGTTGATCATCACCAGTTCGTAGAACCGGTAGATCAGGGGATCGGTCGGCGGCATCGGCGTGCCCTCGCCGCGCATCGGCGTCTCGTTCAGCATCGCGACTTCCGACTTCGACAACCCGAACAGCTCGCCGGCATTGGCGGCCTGCGGCTTGGTCAGCTTCATCTGGCCGAGGATGGCGCCGACGATCAGCACTTCGGAATAGCCGCCGATCTTTTCGCAGATGTGCTTCCAGCTCCAGCCC
>JBAQER010000675.1:0-4324 GCA_049286845.1 Bradyrhizobium sp. | reverse complement strand
AATAGGCCGGGGTCAGCCGCTGCCGCGCGATTTCGATGGCAAAGCGCGGCACGGTCAACCCGATCGCGACCTCGTTCATGCCGATCCGGTAATTGCCCTCGGCCGCGATGCGGTGATCGCTGGACATGATCAGGAACGCACCCATCGGAAAGGCGTTGCCGTGGCAGGCCGCGACCACCGGGGTCGAGAACGACAGGAGGCGCAGCGCCAGCTCGGCGCCCGCCCTCACCATCAGGTACTGCTCCTCGGCGCTGCCGCTGGTGAACACGTTGAGATCGAACCCGCCGGAGAAATGCCTGCCGCGGGCTTTGAGGATCACGACTGTGCTGTCCCTTTCCGCCTGGTCGAATGCGGCATGCAGCGCGTTCAACATCGCAAGCGACATCACATTGGCCTTGCCGTCGTCCATCACGATGGTGCTGACGGCGCCGGCGCGGGAATAGGTTACGAGATCTGTCATGGCGGCCTCCCTGGTAAAGCATCCAGTGGATACTTCCGTGCATTGAAACGGGACGCAAGGGCTTGTTGCCGGCGGCAGGCGCATATCAGCACCCAATGGATGCATATGTCCGCACACCGCAACAGCCGTCACCGCCCGGGCTGAACACTTGACCGGGTGATCCAGTATTCCAGAGAAGCTGAAGATTGATCGAAAGGCCGCGGCGCCCTGGGTCCCCCGGTCAAGCCGGGGGACGACGAATGGCGCGCACGCCCTACACCTTCTTCTTCACGTCCTTGACGCTGGAGAAGACGATGCCTTCGGCGCGTTCCTTGGTGTAGCCGAGATAGAACTCGTTCTTGGCCAGAAACACCGGATCGCCGTCGACGTCGTCGGCGACGCCGGAGCCGTTGGCGGCAATGAAGGCGTCGAGCTTCTTGCGGTCGTCGGAGGAAATCCAGCGCGCCAGCTGGAATTCCGAGACCTCGAATTCGACCGGCAGCGAATATTCGGCGTCGAGCCGCGCCTTCAGGACGTCGAGCTGCAGCGGGCCGACCACGCCGACCAGCGCCGGCGCGCCGTCGCGGGGACGAAACACCTGGACCACACCCTCCTCCGACATCTGCTGAAGGGCCTCTTTCAGCTTCTTCGCCTTCATCGCATCGGTGAGGCGGACGCGGCGGACGATTTCCGGCGCGAATGACGGCACCCCAACGAAGGTCAGGTCCTCGCCTTCGGTGAGCGTGTCGCCGATCCGCAGCGTGCCGTGATTGGGAATACCGACGACGTCGCCGGCAAAGGCTTCGTCTGCCACCGAACGATCCTGCGCGAAGAAGAATTGCGGACTGGACAGCGTCATGCTCTTGCCGGTGCGCACCAGCTTCGCCTTCATGCCGCGCGTCAGCTTGCCCGAGCACAGCCGCGCGAAGGCGATGCGGTCGCGGTGGTTCGGATCCATATTGGCCTGGATCTTGAATACGAAGGCGCTCATGCGCGGCTCCGCGGCCTCGACCTTGCGCAGGTTGCTCTCCTGCGCGCGCGGCGGTGGCGCGAACTTGCCGAGGCCTTCGAGCAGATCACCGACGCCGAAATTGCGCAGCGCGCTGCCGAAATAGACCGGCGTCAGATGGCCCTCGCGGAACGCCTCGAGGTCGAACGGCTTGCAGGCTTCCGATACCAGCTCGAGCTCATCCTTGACCGCGCCGACGTCGAGATTGGGATTGCGGCCGGCGAGATCGGCGATGTCGATCTCGAGCGCTGCGCCGGTCTTGGCGCCGCCGCCTTCAAGCAGGCGAACGCCGCCGGTGGCAAGGTCATAGGTGCCGAGGAAATCGCGGCCGCGGCCGACCGGCCAGGTCATCGGCGTGGTGTCGAGTGCCAGCGTCTTTTCGATCTCGTCGAGCAGATCGAAGGTATCGCGGCTCTCGCGATCCATCTTGTTGATGAAGGTGATGATCGGGATATCGCGCAGGCGGCAGACCTCGAACAGCTTGCGCGTCCGCGCCTCGATGCCCTTGGCCGCGTCGATCACCATGACCGCGGAATCGACCGCGGTCAGCGTGCGGTAGGTGTCTTCGGAGAAGTCTTCATGGCCCGGCGTGTCCAGAAGGTTGAACACCAGGCCCTCGAATTCGAAGGTCATTACCGAGGTCACGACCGAGATGCCGCGGTCGCGCTCGATCTTCATCCAGTCGGAACGGGTGTTGCGCCGTTCGCCCTTGGCCTTGACCTGGCCTGCCAGATTGATGGCGCCGCCGAACAGCAGCAGTTTTTCGGTCAGCGTGGTCTTGCCGGCGTCCGGATGCGAAATGATCGCAAAGGTTCGGCGCCGCGCCACTTCGGTGGCGAGCGGCGAGCGGGACGGCGATTCGGCGGTGAGAGCAAGGTCGGACATATTTGCGTGCGTTTGGCAGGGAAAAGGGGCCGGATCAAGCAGGATCGACACACCCCATATAGGAACTGCGCCGCGAAATCCCAATCTGGTGGCGCGGTTTTGGGTCATTTCGGCAGCAGCAACAGCGACCAGTAGGCCAATGCCGCGACGATCGCCGCGGCCGGAATGGTGATCACCCAGGCATAGACGATCGAACTCGCCACGTTCCAGCGCACCGCAGAGACCCGCCGCGCGGCCCCGACGCCGACGATCGCGCCGGTGATGGTGTGGGTGGTCGAGACGGGAACCCCGAGCCAAGTCGCCATGAACAGCGTCGCCGCCCCGCCGGTCTCTGCGCAGAACCCCTGCATCGGCGTCAGCTTGGTGATCCGCAGGCCCATGGTGCGGACGATCCGCCAGCCGCCCATCAGGGTGCCCAGCGCCATCGCCGCCTGGCACGCCAGCACCACCCAGAACGGCACCGAGAATGTCGTCCCGAGATGCCCCTGCGAATAAAGCAGCACCGCGATGATGCCCATGGTCTTTTGCGCATCGTTGCCGCCGTGTCCTAGTGAATACAGCGAGGCCGAAACGAATTGCAGGATGCGGAAAGCGCGATCGACCGCGTAGGGCGTCGAGCGCACCGAGGCCCAGGACACGATCGCGACCAGCACCAGCGCCAGCAGGAATCCGACCAGCGGCGACAGCACGATCGCCAGCAGCGTCTTCGACAGCCCGCTCCAGACCGCGGCCGAAATCCCGGCCTTGGCCATGCCGCCGCCGACCAGTCCGCCGATCAGAGCGTGCGAGCTGGAGGACGGGATTCCCAATCCCCAGGTGATCAGGTTCCAGACGATGGCCCCGACCAGGGCGGCGAAAATCACGGGAGCGTCGATGATACTGGGCTCGATGATCCCGGTGCCGATGGTGTTGGCGACATGCAGCCCGAACACCAGGAATGCGACGAAATTGAAAAACGCCGCCCACAGCACCGCATATTGCGGGCGCAGCACGCGGGTCGACACGATCGTCGCAATCGAGTTGGCGGCGTCGTGCAACCCGTTGAGGAAGTCGAACAGCAGCGCGACTGCGATTAATCCGACCAGAATCGGAAGACCAAGCGTGGCGTCCACTGCGCGGCCCTGCCCTATACCTGTTCGATCACGATACTGTTGATCTCGTTCGCAACGTCATCGAAGCGATCGGCGACTTTCTCCAGATGGTCGTAGATCTCCGCGCCGACGATGAAATCCATCGTGTTGGCGTTGCGGTGCTTGAGAAAAAGCTCCTTCAGCCCGATATCGTGGAGGTCGTCGACCCGGCCCTCGAGCTTGGTCAGTTCCTCGGTGATGGCGGTCAGCATCGCGACATTTTCGCCGATCGACTGCAGCAGCGGCAGCGCACGGCCGACCAGATTGGCGCACTCCACCAGCAGCGTTCCCATCTCGCGCATCGGCGGCTCGAAGCTGCGGACCTCGAACAGGATGACCGCCTTGGCGGTCTGCTGCATCTGGTCGATGGCGTCGTCCATCGAGGTGATGAGGTTCTTGATGTCGCCACGGTCGAACGGCGTGATGAAGGTCCGGCGCACCGCGGTGAGCACCTCGCGGGTGATGTTGTCGGCGTCGTTCTCGAACTGGTTGACCCGCTGGCAGAACACCGGGGTTTCCTCGCCGCCGCGCAGCATGCCCTGCAGCGCCACCGCGCCCTGCACCACGGTCTGGGAATGCCGGGCAAAAAGCTCGAAAAACCGTTCTTCTCTCGGAAGAAAGGCGCGGAACCAGCGCATCAGCATGGGTTATGTCCGTTGTCGCAGAAATGGCCGGCCCGGGGCGGCCCGTCACACAGGTGTCATAAACCATTTTCCCGGGCAAGCGCGGCACGAGCGGCGGATGGAACCGGTTCATCCACCGCTTTGTGAGGGCTCAAAACGGCTCGAAAACGGTCCGTTACAGGGATCGCCGGAAGTAATGCGCGATCTCGCCGACCACGCCGCGGCGGAAGGTCAGCAC
>JBAQER010000674.1:0-6337 GCA_049286845.1 Bradyrhizobium sp. | reverse complement strand
GCTGAAATGGGCGCATGTCTACGAGATCGCCGAACCCTATCACACCCAGGCGCTGTGGGCCGCCGAGGAAATCAAGAAGCGCACTTCGGGCCGGTATGAAATCCAGGTGTTTCCGGCGTCCCAGCTCGGCAACGAGAACCAGATCAATGAGGGGCTCGGCCTCGGCACCGTCGATATCATCTACACCGGCACCTCGTTCGCCGGCTCGATCCACAAGCCGCTGGCGATCTCCGGCGCGCCGTTTATGGTGCGCGACTTCAATCACTGGAAGTCCTACCGCGACAGCAAGCTGTTCCGTGACATCGCCAAGGGCTACGAGGACAAGACCAAGCACAAGATCATGGCGCTGACCTATTACGGCGAGCGCATGGTGACCGCCAACAAGGAAATCAAGAAGCCCGAGGACATGAAGGGCATGAAGCTGCGCGTGCCGCCGGCGCCGCTCTATCTGATGCTGGCGAAATCGGTCGGCGCCAATGCCACGCCGATCGCCTTCGCCGAAGTGTATCTCGCCTTGCAACAGGGCACCGTGGACGGCCAGGAGAACCCGCTGCCGACCATCATGGCCAAGAAGTTCTACGAGGTGCAGAGCCACGTCATGCTGACCGGCCACATCATCGAATCGTTGTTGACCATCACGGGCTCGCATGTCTGGTCGAAATTGTCGGACGCCGACAAGAAGGTGTTCGAAGAGGTGATGGTACAGGCAGCCGCCAAGTCGTCGGATCAAATTCGTGAGTCCGAGCAGAAGATCGCGGATCAGTTGCGCAAACTCGGCAAGACGGTGGTCGAGGTCGACCGCGAGGCGTTCCGCAAGGCGGCGATCCCGCTGCACAACGACGCCTCCGCCGGCGCCGGCTGGAGCCGCGCGGAATACGACGCACTGCAGGCGCTGAAGTAAGCTTTTGAAGATGTCGTCCCGGCGAACGCCGGGACCCATACGCCGTGCCGTCTCATTTGGGCAATGTGGCAGTTGCCTTCTGTCACTATAGCCGCGGTGGTCATGGGTCCCCGCGCCCCGTGCGCAATTGCGCACCAGGCGGGTACGACCCGTAATTTGCGCGAACGGACACGTCATGAACACCGACCCCAAATCCGCCAACGCCGCTCCGTCGGATGACGTTCACCTTATCGTCGCCAAGGACGAGGAGGTCGTCATCGAGCACCACCCGGAGGACTGGATCGCCTTCGTGTTGTTCTGGGCGCTGGCCTTCATCGTCTTCCTGCAGTTCTTCACCCGTTACATTCTGAACGACAGCCTGTCCTGGACCGAGGAGATCGCGCGTTACGGGCTGATGTCGCTGGCGTTCATCGGCGGCGCGGTGGTGACGCGCAAGAAGGCGCATATTGCGGTCGAACTGGTGTCGAACCTGATGGGGCCCGGGCCTATGAGGTCGGCGTTGCTGGCGCTGGTCGATTTCATCACGCTCGGTTTCGTGGGGCTGCTGGCGTATTTCTCGGTGACCATCGTCGAACGCATGCATTCGCAGCGCATGACCGTGTTCGACCTGCCGATGAGCCTCGTTTACGGCGTCGTCGGTCTCGGCTGCTTCATGATGCTGGTGCGCCAGGCCCAGGTAGTCTGGAAAAATGCGCGCGGCGGCTGGCGGCGGGCGCCCAAAGTGACCGAACAGATTCACGCCGACTGAAAGCTGGGCTGACCGATGCCGATCCTGATTTTCGTTTTCTTTGCAACACTGCTGGCCGGCATTCCCGTGTTCATTGCGCTGGCGTTCTCGTCGCTGCTCTACACCCACTTCATCGCGGGGATTCCGGATTTCGTGATCCTGCATCGCATGGCCGGCGGGCTCGACAGCTTCCCGCTGCTGGCGGTGCCGTTCTTCATCCTCGCCGGCAATCTGATGAACTCCGCCGGGATCACCAACCGGATCTACGATTTCGCGGTGGCGACCTGCGGCTGGATGAAGGGCGGTCTCGCCCACGTCAACATCTTCGGCTCGGTGATCTTCGCCGGCATGTCCGGCACTGCGATTGCCGATGCCGCCGGCCTCGGCACCATCGAGATCAAGGCCATGCAGGACCATGGCTACAGCACCGAGTTTTCGGTCGGCGTCACCGCGGCGTCCGCCACGCTCGGTCCGATCATTCCGCCGTCGCTGCCGTTCGTGATCTACGGCATGATGGGCAACGTCTCGATCGGCGCGCTGTTTCTCGGCGGCTTCATCCCCGGAGCCGTCATGACCCTCTTCATGATGCTGTATGTGAGCTATGTCGCGCGCCGTTACGGCATGGGCCGCGACCAGGCGTTTCGCTGGGACGTTCTCTTCAAGACTTTCATCGCGGCGCTGCCGGCCCTGATGACGCCGATCATCATCGTCGGCGGGATGACCTTCGGCTGGTTCACGCCGACGGAAGCCGCCATCGCAGCCTGCACCTGGGCGCTGATGCTCGGTATCTTTCTGTACCGTTCGCTGTCGCTGAAGCAGTTCTACAAGGTCACGATGGACACCATCGAAACCACGTCGGGCGTGCTGCTGATCGTTGCCGCGGCCTCATTGTTCGGCTGGGTGCTGACCACGACGCGGCTGACGGAAGCGGGCGCGGAAGCGCTGCTACAGCTGACCAACAACAAGTACATCATCTTGCTGTTGATCAACGTATTGCTGCTGGTGATCGGTTGTTTCCTCGAGCCTATCGCCTCGATCAGCATTCTGGTGCCGGTGCTGATGCCGATCATCCTCAAGGTCGGCATTCACCCCGTTCATTTCGGCGTGGTGATGACGCTCAACCTGATGATCGGATTGTTGCACCCGCCGCTCGGCATGGTGCTGTTCGTATTGTCGAGAATCGCGAAACTGTCGATCGAGCGCACCACCATGGCGATCTTGCCGTGGCTGGTTCCACTCCTGATGTCGCTGATCGCGATTACCCTGATCCCCGAACTGACGCTGTGGCTGCCGCGCACCATGGGGATGTTGAAGTAATTCAACGGCAGGTAACCGCGGCAACCTCCGCCGCGGTCGGCATCGACGGCGCGGCGCCCATCCGTTGCACGCAGAGCGAGGCGGCGGCGTTGGCGTAAGCCAGCGCCTCGCGGATGGATTGGCCGCCGGCGAGTTGGGCCGCGACAGCGCCGACAAAGCAGTCGCCGGCGCCGGTGGTGTCGACGGCTTTGACAGGGCAGCCCGGAACGATCAGCGGTTCGCCGTCCAGCAGCGCCAGCACGCCGCGCTTGCCGAGCGTCACGCAGACGATGCCGTCCTTGCCGATCCGCAACGAACGTGCGGCTTCGACGAAGCGGGCGGGATCGTCGGTGTCGCGAAGCTCGGTCTTCGCCAGCAGGCCGAGTTCGGTCTCGTTGAGGATCAGGATATCGACGAGGCCGAGCAGGTCGGCGCCGCATTCGAGCGCGGGCGCGGGATTGAGGATAGTGGTCGCGCCGGCGGCGCGGGCCCGCCGGAAGAAGGCGTCGATCGCAGGCAGGGGTATCTCGAACTGGCTGACCGCGACATCGCCTTTCGCCGGCGCTGGTGCGGCGACGTCGTCATCGCTCACCAGCGCATTGGCGCCGGGAATGACGACAATGGTGTTGTCGGCATTGGCGATAGTGATGAGGGCGGTTCCGCTATGGGCGCTTGCGGTTTCCTGCACGAAACTCAGGTCGATCCCCTGTGCCGCAAGGAACGCCCGCAATTCACGCCCGAAGGCGTCACCGCCGAGCCGGCCGATCAGCGTGGTCGGTGCGCCCAACTTCGCCGCCGATACTGCCTGGTTGGCGCCCTTGCCGCCGGGAAAATAGAGCACGGCATGGCCTGCGACGGTCTCGCCGATGCGGGGATGCCGGTCGGCCGTCGCCACCACATCCATATTGATGCTGCCGGCGACGAAGACGCGCCCCATGCTTTATTCCCAACAGAATTGGTCAGACCCGGACGCCAAACTCCTGCCTGACGGCTTCGATGTCAGACAGCGTCGGCAAGCCGGCCTCGTTGCCGAGCCGCTGGATCTTGAATGTCGATGCCGCCCGCGCGAAATCGAAATGATCGTGCCAGCTCTTGCCGGGATTGGAGAGGTAGGAATAGACGTAAGCGCCATGAAAGACGTCGCCGGCGCCGTTGGTGTCGAGTACGCGTTCGCGCGGGATAGGCAACGCCGGCAGCGTATGCGTGGTGCCGGTCTCGTCATACCAGAGCAGGCCCCTTTCGCCCATGGTGACGCCTGCGACCCGGCACCCCCTGCTCTTGAGATACTCCAGCATCTTTTCCGGCGTCAGGTCCATCTGCTCGCATAGCCGCTCGGCGACGATGGCGACGTCGATGAATTCCAGGAGCTCATGGGTGTTGGCGCGCAGGCCGCCGCCGTCGAGCGATGTCAGGATGCCGGCTTCGCGGCACAGTTTGGCGTAGTGGATCGCGGCGTCCGGCTGGTGACCGTCGACATGCAGTGCGCGGCAGCCGCCGAGGTTCAGAAGCGGGAAGGGGTGGATATGCTCGTCGTCACGGCAGCGCACGATCGCCCGCTTGCCGTCCTTCGGCATGATGAAGGACAGCGACGAGGAGTTGACCTTGCGCGGATGGATCGAGATTCCGTACTTCGCGCTCATGTCCTGGAACATCCGCCCCAGCCAGTCATTGGCCACGGTGGCGATCAGGTCCGGCACGATGCCGAGTTTGGCGCAGCAGAATGCCGCGGTGACGGCGTTGCCGCCGAACGAAACGGCGTAGGCCTTTGCGACATGCTTCTCGTCGCCGGTCGGCATATGGTCGGTAATGAAGGTAACGTCGATATAGGTCTGTCCGATGAAGAGAGCCTGCATAAATCTGTCCGTCGTGGCTGAGGGATGGTCCCGGCCGGGATCGACACATTAGCACCGCTTATCGCGGATTATTCGCTGAAATTATTCGCAAGCTTGCCGCCTTAATCGCTTGAGATAACCATATGGCCGGACTACGACCGTCCCCAAGCGGTCGTCGGCGTGCAGCCTGGCTAACGGCCTGCGCCGGCCCCGGGTTCCTGGCAGCGAGACAAATGGGGTGGAAACGATGACCGTCTATTCCGGTCCGGTGTTCGACATGGCGGCAGAGCAATTCGGGGTGATCGCCGATCATCTGTCGATCCCTTTTGACGAGCGCGACCGGCTGCTGCTGCCGAAACGGGCGGTCATTGTCTCCTGTCCGATCCACCGCGACGACGGCTCGATTACGGTGTTCGAGGGCTATCGCGTGCAGCATCACCTCACCCTCGGCCCCACCAAGGGCGGCACCCGGTTTGCCCCCAGCGTCGATATCGGCGAGGTGGCGGCGCTGGCGATCTGGATGAGCTGGAAATGCGCGCTGGTAGGCCTGCCCTATGGCGGCGCCAAGGGCGGCGTCCGGGTCGATCTCACGACGCTCTCGAAGCGCGAGCTGGAGGGACTGTCGCGCCGCTACATGCAGGAAATGATCCCGTTCGTCGGCCCGCACACCGACGTGATGGCGCCCGACATGGGCACCAACGAGCAGGTGATGGCCTGGTTCATGGACACCTATTCGATGTATCAGGGCCGCACCGTCACCGAGATCGTCACCGGCAAGCCGGTATCGTCAGGCGGCACGCTGGGACGGCGGGAAGCCACCGGGCGCGGCGTCGCGCATCTCGCCAGGCGCGTATTGAACGAGCTTTCGATCAACCTCGGCACCGCCACCGCGGTTATCCAGGGTTTCGGCAATGTCGGCTCCTATGCGGCGCTGGAGCTGCACAGGTTCGGCCTCAAGGTAATAGCGGTCAGCGATCACACCGGCGCGCTGCGCGATCCGGCCGGACTCGATATCCCGGCGCTGATGCGGTACGCGGGCACGCACGGCAGCATCGCCGGGTTCTCCAGCCAGTTGCAATTCGATCCCGCGCAAATTCTCACGCTGCCCTGCGACGTGCTGGTGCCGGCGGCGATGGAACGGGTAATCGATGCGCAGGTCGCGGCAAACCTGAAATGCCGGGTGCTGGCGGAAGGCGCCAACGGGCCGACCACGCCGGACGCCGATCTCGTGCTGGAAAAGCGCCAGGATGATGTCTTCTTGATTCCAGACATCCTCTGCAACGCCGGCGGCGTCATCGTCAGCTATTTCGAATGGGTGCAGGACCTGCAGCAATTGTTCTGGGAGGAGGAGGAGGTGACGCGGCGTGAATATCAGATCCTCGACCGTGCCTTCGACCAGATGGTAACGCGCGCCAGGGTCGACAAGATTCCGCATCGCACCGCCGCGATGGCGATCGGCGTGGAGAAGGTCCGCGCCGGCAAGAACATAAGAGGACTTTTTCCGTGATTACCGGCCTCGACCACATCGTCGTTCTGCTTTCCGATATCAAGGCCGGCGCCAAAGCCTATGAAGTGCTGCTC
>JBAQER010000673.1:0-4388 GCA_049286845.1 Bradyrhizobium sp. | reverse complement strand
TCGCGCCCCATTTTGTCATAGAATAGCGCGGTCGTTCACCCCCGGGTCGCCGTGCCCGCGACAGCAAGACAGCGAGTTCCCAATGAGCCACGTCATCTACCGGATCGTTCAGCACGACGACGGCTGGGCCTACACCGTCAATGGCGTGTTTTCGGAAGCCTTCGCGACCCATGCCGCAGCGCTTGCCGCCGCCAAGCGCGCCGCCGCCGAACAGCGCGTGCCCGGGCGCACCGAAGTGATCGAGTACGAGACCCCCGACGGCATCTGGCACACCGAAACCGCCGCCGGCATCGACCGTCCCGACACCGATGTCGAGGACAAGGGCTAGCTTGCGCGAACGCCCTGGCCCTCCTGTGGAACGCGTCAGCCGCCGCGTCGTTCGATGACGCGGCGAAGGAACAACCGATGACCGAATTGATCCGCCATGGCTTTCGCCTTGCCGCAGCTTTGCTTGTCCTGATCGGCGCCGCCTCGCCCGCCTTCGCCTGCGCCTGCTGCACCAATGCAGGCCAGCGCAACGTCGCAACGGTGGAGCTGGATTCCGGCAAGCGCCAGGAAATCGAGAGCCTGCGCTTTTCCGGCAAGGCGACGCTGTTCGGCGATCTGGTGACGACGAAATAGCCGCCATGTGCCAGGCCCGCTGCCAAGCGGCCGTATTTCGGGAGGGAGCACCGATGTCGTCGAGCCGATTTCGCCGGGTCGCACTTTCTCTACCCGATGCGATCGAGGGATCGCACCAGGGGCGCACGGACTTCCGCGCCGGCAAGCGCATCTTTGCGACGCTCGGCTATCCCGACGACAAATGGGGCATGGTGAAGCTCACGCCCGAGCAGCAATCGGTGCTGGTGGAGGCAGAGCCTGAAATCTTCCGCCCCGTCCCCGGAGCATGGGGCAAGCAAGGCTACACCAATGTGCGGCTCGCGAAAGCCGACCAGACGACGCTCAGGAGTGCCCTCACAATGGCGTGGCGCAACGTCGCGCCGAAGACGCTGCTCAAGCTGCAACCAACGGCGAAGTCCTGATTCCGCGTCGCATCAAATCGCTGGTCGCCCAACGGCGTGCCCTGCTGCGACATCTCCGACGGTCATCGCACCGAATACGACGTCCGCGGCGGCGCCTACTGGGTACCGATCGAGGACAAATGGATGCAGGTGCCGGCGCACGCCGTTATCCGCGACCGCGGCAACCCTGTCGGCGAAGCCGTGGTGTGGTACGTACATCATCGCGGCAGCATCGTGATCAGCTGCTTCGTTCCCGCGGACGCGGTATGAGTGAGGCCGCGCTCGCTTTGCGGGCGCGCTTCATCATGATAGTTTTACGAGAGCATCTTCCGGCCGGAGAACAATCTTGACCGAGCTTGCCGCCAGCGACCTCAAGACGATCTATCCAGATCCATCGCCGCGCGTGATCGCGAAGGCGCGTCCGGAAATCGACGCGCATTCGGAAAAGTTCATCGCGATGTCGCCGTTCTGCGTGCTTGCCACCTCCGGCTCCGACGGCAGCGTCGATGCCTCGCCGCGCGGCGGCAATCCCGGCTTCGTCCACGTTGCCGGGCCGAACCGGCTGTTGATGCCCGATCGCTCCGGCAATAACCGGATCGACAGTTTCAGGAACATCGTGGAGGGTTCGGGCTTCGTGCAGCTGATCTTCTTCGTGCCTGGAATCGACGAGACGCTGCGCGTCGGCGGCAAGGGCAAGGTGTCGGTGGACCAGGACCTGATGGCGTCGATGGTGGAGTTCGGCAAGCCGCCGCGCGCGGTGCTGAGCATCGACGTGCACGAAGCCTATTTCCATTGCGGCAAGGCGCTGATGCGATCGAAGCTGTGGTCGCCGGACATCCGCGTCGAACGCGCGGTCATGCCCAGCATCAGCGAGGTGATCCACGACCAGACCAGGCTCGGCGAACCGGAACCGCAGGACGTGGTCGAGGCGCGCTACAAGACGCAGCTGTAAAACAATTGAACTATCCTACGTCATGGCCGGGCCATAGCCGTCCAAAGGACGGCGTCGCTTCCGCTCGCCTAGGGTCCCGGCCATCCACGTCTCTGCTGTTTGCTGCAAAGACGCGGATGCCCGGCACAAGGCCGGGTATGACGAGCGCAAATACAAAGTCTGACTGGAACAAGAGCGTTGCGCTAGCCCCCGCTCTCGAGCCCGCCGACATGCTTCTGGGTGTAGAGCTCGAGCCCGATGCGCTTGATCAGATCGAGCTGGGTTTCGAGGAAATCGATGTGGTGTTCCTCGTCCTTCATCAGGCTCTCGAACAGATCGCGCGAGACGTAATCCTTGACGCCATGGCAATAGGTCGCCGCTTCCTGATAGAGCGTGCGGGCGCTGATCTCGGCGGCGAGATCGCACTCGATGATCTCCTTGACGTTCTGGCCGATCCGCAACGGATCGAGCACCTGCATGTTGGGAAAGCCGTCGAGGAACAGGATCCGGTCGGTGAACTTGTCGGCGTGCTCCATCTCCTCGATGGATTCCTTGCGCCAGACCTTGGCCATTTCCAACAGGCCCCAATTGTCGAGCAGCCGGTAATGCAGCCAGTACTGGTTGATGGCGGTGAGTTCGCTGCGCAGACCCTTGTTGAGGTATTCGATGACCTTTGCGTCGCCCTGCATGATGCACTCCCGCTGCCGAGGTAAAGTGGATTCAGAAGCCTACTAGCGCAAGATCCGCCAAAGTGTAAGCGGTTTGGCGACAAGGTCATGCGCTAATATGCGGCAGCAAACCCGTGCAGAACGGGTCCGATGGTGCAAGCGGGAGAATCTTTGCAGGTTTCAGGAGGCCGCGAGCGCGAACTCGGCATGGACATGCGGCTCCGCGGCGGCCGCGCTGTGCGGGCATCCGGCGCCGCAGGACTTGGCGCAGGCGCCCAAGGCATCGTCGATGATGGTCTTGATGGTGCGCGCGCATCGGCCGCACTCGGCGCTGCAGCCGAGGCAGTCATAGACCTGCTTGGGGCTGCGTGGAAGATCGTCCGCGGCGTTGACGGCGCTACGGACATCGTGGTCGCTGATGACGTTGCAGGAACAAACAATCATAAGACGGCAGGGCTCATCGGTGATGCTTAAACCTATCGATATGTAACGGCGCGGCAGGATGCAAAAGGAAAAACCGTCTTTTCAAGCGATTCCAAAGTGATCGCCTATGAAAACTAGAACCGATCTAAAAAAATGCGGTTGCGCTAGATCAAATCGCGCCATTTCTTGTGGGTTTGCAGGCTCAATCGCCACCGCCGCCTCCCCCGCCATCGCCGCCGCTATCACCGCCGCCTGGATTGCCCGAACTGTCGGACGTGGAATTATCGCCGCCGAACCAGCCCACAAGGCTCCAGCCGTCACCCCCGGCCATGCCGCCATCCGGTCCCGAACTGTCGCGGGACGAGCCGCCGAGGGCGCGGCGTTTCGGCTTTCGCGTCATCAGCAAATAGCAGATCAGGGAAGTGCCGCCGGCCGCAATTCCGAATGCCGCCATTGCGTTTGTCATTGGGTTTCCCTCGGGTTTCCTTCGCTCCAAAAACCGGCTTGTGCGCCGCAAAAACACCGCACCAGCCCGGATTCGTCGCCTGTCCGGGCAAGTCCGTTCATTGATCATTCAAGCTAGATGTGGAACCTTTGTCCGGACAGACGATTTGACGGTCCGGTTCAATGAGAAAGGTGAAAGCCATGAGGAAGACATCGATGGCGCTCGCTGCCGCCGCCACCTTGGCGATTTCGGCCGTGGCGGCGCCGCAAGCCGCTGAAGCGCGTAACGGCCGGATTGCCGCCGGCGTCGCGGCCGGGCTGCTCGGCGGCGCCATCGTCGGCGGCGCGATTGCGTCCCAGAACGGCTATTACGGGCCGGGCTATTACGGCCCGGGATACGGCTATTACGGCGGGCCGGTCTATGCCGCCGAGCCCAGCTGCTTCTGGCAACGGCAGCGGTTCTGGGACGGTTATGGCTGGCGGGTTCGCAGCGTTCGGATCTGCGATTAAGCCGTTCATCTTCATTAAAAGCATCAGCGGCGCCCCGGAAACATGGCGTTTTCCGGGGCGTTTTCGTTGATGGCCTGAAAAAACCGTTTTTTCCGGCCACTGCTTCGCCAGCGTTTACCTTCGATTGACTGTTGTGCGCTTTCTAAGCGAGACGGACGGTTTCGAACACGGCGTGTGAGTCAATTTAAACCCGGCGCCGGCGCAAGGCGCCATCTCCAGGAGAGTCCAGGACATGAAGAAAACATTTGCCGCCTTCGTCGCGGTCGCAACGATCGCAGGGTCGCTCGCCGCGACGCCCGCCAGCGCGCAGCGCGGCGTGGCCGCAGGCGTGGCGGCCGGCCTGATCGGCGGCGCGATCATCGGCGGCGCCATCGCCTCCAGCCGCCCGGCCTACGCCGCCCCGGCCTATGT
>JBAQER010000672.1:0-1686 GCA_049286845.1 Bradyrhizobium sp. | reverse complement strand
GAAACTCGCCTGTCACGATCCCAAGGTGCATCGCAAGCTGATGCCGGGCAATCCGCAGGCGCGCGGCGTGTTCGAGGCGGTCGAGCAGGCGCGGGTCGAGGCGATCGGCGCGCGGCGGATGGCGGGGGTCGCCAGGAATCTCACCGCGATGCTCGACGACCATTTCCATCGTGGCAAGTTCGACGAGATCACCGATCGTGCCGACGCGCCGCTGTCGGATGCGCTGGCGATGCTGGTGCGCGAACGCCTGACCGGGCTTGCGCCGCCCGCGGCAGCAAAGAAAATGGTCGACCTGTGGCGGCCGGTGCTGGAAGACAAGATCGGCGCGCGGCTCGATCAGCTGAACCGCGTCACCGAAGACCAGGCCAGGTTCGGCGACGTCGTGCATGATCTGTTGTCTGCGCTCGACCTCGGCGACGACCGCAACGCCGATGCCGACGAGGACGAGAACCAGGACGAAAACCGCGACGGCGAGAACGACCAGTCCGGCGCGGAAGGTTCGCCCGACTCCGACGCGGCGCAGGAAATGAGCGCCGACCAGGCGCAGGCGTCCACCGACGAGATGTCGGAAAGCGCGATGGAAAGCGCCCAGGCTTCCACGTCAGACACCTTCGACGACGGCGAACTCGGCGACGACGAAACGCCGGGCGAGGCGACGCGGCCGAATTCAAAAGGCGCCAACGAACCGCGCGGGCCGGAATATCACGCTTTCGCGCCGAAATTCGACGAGGTGATCGCCGCCGAAGACCTCTGCGATCATGACGAGCTGGAGCGGCTGCGCAGCTATCTCGACAAGCAGCTTGCGCATCTGCAAGGCATCGTGGCGCGGCTTGCCAACCGGCTGCAGCGCCGGCTGATGGCGCAGCAGAACCGTGCCTGGGAGTTCGATCTCGAAGAGGGCATTCTCGATCCCGCACGGCTGTCGCGCGTGGTGACCGATCCCTATCACCCGCTGTCGTTCATGCATGAGAAGGAAGCGACCTTCCGCGACACCGTGGTGACGCTGCTCCTGGACAATTCCGGCTCGATGCGCGGACGCCCGATTACGGTGGCGGCGACCTGCGCCGATATTCTGGCGCGCACGCTGGAGCGCTGCGGCGTCAAGGTGGAAATCCTGGGCTTCACCACGCGGGCCTGGAAGGGCGGGCAGTCGCGCGAGGCCTGGCTTGCCGCCGGCAAGCCGGCCAATCCCGGTCGGCTGAACGACCTGCGCCACATCATCTACAAATCCGCCGACGCCCCGTGGCGCCGCGCGCGGAAAAATCTCGGGCTGATGATGCGCGAGGGTCTCCTGAAGGAAAACATCGACGGCGAGGCGCTGGACTGGGCGCACAAGCGGTTATTGGGCCGCTCCGAGCAGCGCAAGATCCTGATGATGATTTCCGACGGCGCCCCGGTCGACGACTCCACGCTGTCGGTCAATCCGGGCAACTACCTGGAGCGCCATCTGCGCCACATCATCGAGGAAATCGAGACCCGCTCGCCGGTCGAGCTGATCGCGATCGGCATCGGTCACGACGTCACCCGCTACTATCGCCGCGCGGTCACCATCGTCGATGCCGAGGAACTCGGCGGCGCCATCACCGAAAAGCTCGCCGAGCTGTTCAGCGAGACCAGTGGGGCGGCGCCGACGTCCGGCCGCCGGCGCCGATTGCATTCGTAGCACATGCGCTCACATCTCAGCCG
>JBAQER010000671.1:0-2549 GCA_049286845.1 Bradyrhizobium sp. | reverse complement strand
ATTGGTAGTCTAGACTGCACCCGTTTGCTGTCAATTGCGCTGCATGGGGATTAATGACCACGGATAGCGACCGCGAAGAGAGCGGAAAGCCCGCGTCCGTCGGACGCGGGCGTACGTTTTTGTCCATTGTTATCCCGGTGTTGCCCTATATCTGGCCCCGCGAACGCCCCGATCTACAGCTGCGGGTGATCATCGCATCGCTGCTGCTGCTGGCGGCCAAGGTTGCGACGCTTGCCATTCCTCTGCTGTTCAAGCTGGTCACCGACGCCCTGACCGGCTCGGAAGGCCCGCCGGTTGCCGCACCAGCCGGGCTGGCGTGGCTGCTGGCCGCGCCGGTCGCCATTGTGGTGGCGTATTGCGCCGCACGCATCATGGAATCGACGCTCGCGCAGCTGCGCGACGGCCTCTTTGGCAAGGTTGGGATGCACGCGGTACGCCGGCTTGCCGTGCGAGCCTTTGCGCATCTGCATGAATTGTCGCTGCGCTTCCATCTCGAGCGCAAGATCGGAGGCTTGAGCCGCGTGCTCGAACGCGGTCGAAATGGCATAGAGATCATCGTCCGGCTGGTCGCGATGCAGTTTTTGCCGACCTTCGTCGAACTGATGCTGATCGTCGGGTACATGATGTGGCAGTTCGACTGGCGCTACGTCGCCACGGTTCTGCTCACCGTCGTGTGCTACGTCATCCTGACCTATCGGCTGACGGAATATCGGCTCGGAATCCGCCGCAACGTGAACAGTGCCGATACGGAGTCGAATTCGAAGGCGATCGACTCGCTGATCAACTACGAGGCGGTGAAATATTTCAACGCCGAGGAACGCGAGATCGAGCGCTACGATTCCGTGATGAAGCGTTACGAGGACGCGAGCGTCAGGGCGATCACATCGCTCTCCATGACCAATTCGGCGAACACGATCGTATTTACTGCGGGTCTCGGCGTCGCCATGATCATGTGCGCGCTCGAGGTCAAGGCCGGCACCAAGACGATAGGCGATTTCGTATTGGTCAATGCCATGATGCTTCAGCTCTATCAGCCTCTCTATTTCGTCGGCCTGGCCTATCGGGAGATCAAACAGGCGGCAACCGACATCGAGGCCATGTGGTCGGTCCTGGCGGAGGTCCCCGAAATCAGGGACCGGGCCGACGCGCGGCCCTTGAAGGTTGAAAGCGGCGTGATCCGTTTCGACAATGTCGTCTTTGCCTATGAGCCGGAGCGGAAAATTCTGAAGGGCGTCAGCTTCGAAGTGCCCCCAGGAAGATCCCTGGCCGTCGTTGGTTCGTCGGGGTCCGGCAAATCGACCATCGCGCGGCTGCTTTTCCGCCTGTATGATGTAACCTCGGGACGAATTCTTATTGACGGGCAGGACATCAGCGAAGTGGCGCAAATCTCCCTGCGCAGGGCGATCGGAATCGTTCCGCAGGACACGGTGCTGTTCAACGACACGCTGCGTTACAACATACGTTATGGCCTTTGGTCGGCAACGGATGCCGAGGTCGAAGACGCAGCGCGGCTTGCACAACTTGACGGCCTGGTAGGTGTCGCGCCGGAAGGCTACGAGACCGAGGTCGGCGAGCGTGGCTTGAAGCTTTCGGGTGGCGAAAAGCAGCGGGTGGCCATCGCACGCACGATTCTGAGGAATCCGCGCATCCTGGTGCTCGACGAAGCGACTTCCGCTCTCGACACCAGGACGGAAAAGGAAATCCAGGGCGCTCTCGATCGCGTTTCCCGCAACCGGACGACTCTGATCATCGCCCATCGACTCTCCACCGTTGTCGGCGCTGACGAAATCATCGTTCTGGATCGAGGTGTGGTCGCCGAACGCGGCACGCATAGCGTCCTGCTCGCGAGCGGCGGTCTTTATGCAAATATGTGGCGTCACCAGCACCGGGTCGACGAAGCGCAGGATGTTCGGGATTGGCCTGACCCAGGAAGATGATCATGGCGAGCGAGCCTTCAGACGCGAGCAATGCCGGCGGCGGTAGCGACGACGCGCTGGCGCCGGCCATGGTTGCCCTGGACCGCCAGCGGCCGGAGGACGCGGAGCGATCGGCCGCCGAAGTGCTCAGGGCCGATCCGCACCACGCAAGAGCCCTGCACGTTCTGGGTATCGCATTGACCATGCAGGGCCGTTATGACGAGGCGGTCGACGTGCTCGGTCTCGGAATTCAGGTCGCGCCGACGATGCCGGAACTGTCGATCCAGCTTGGTTATGCCGAGCTGTCCCGCGGAGACTGCGCCAATGCCAAAGTTGCGTTTGCGCGGGCGCTCGACATTTCCCCGCACCCGCACGACGCCTTGTTCGGCATGGCCAAGGCGCACCAGGAGCTTGGCGAGAACGAGGAAGCCGCCGGCTACTTTCGGCATTATCTGACGGACCGTCCGAACGATAGCGGGGCCTGGCTCGGACTCGGACATTGTCTGCTGGAACTCGGCCAGCTCGATGCCGGCTACGAATGCTTCCGCAGGGCGGCGCGCGGTGATGCGAAGCGCTACGGCGCCGCGCTCACTTCGCTGGCGGCGGCGGCGCGCGGCCGTTTTTGGCTCAGGC
>JBAQER010000670.1:0-1611 GCA_049286845.1 Bradyrhizobium sp. | reverse complement strand
GGCAGAGCGTGCTTGCGGGTGGAACTCCGGATAGCCGGCGACTTCGATGTGGAAATGATCGCCGGTAGTCTGGCGGATGAATTCCACCAGCTCGTTGGCGTAGCGCAATTCGCCCGCGCCGGCCGAGCCCGAGGGCAGGTCGCCGCGCAGCGCGACGATATGGCGCAGGCCATGAGACTGATACAGCGCGAGCGTGGCGGCGAGGTCGGCGCGGGAGGAACCGATGCAGGACAGATGCGGCGCCGCTGCGCCGCCGTCTTTCTGGATTTCGAGCACCGCCTCGAGCGTGCGGTCGCGCGTCGAGCCGCCGGCGCCGTAGGTGACGGAGAAGAACCTGGGTTTGAGCTGTATCAGCTGCCTCCAGGTGGCGCGCAGCTTGTCCATGCCCTCCGGCGTTTTCGGCGGGAAGAACTCGAAGCTGAACGTGGGGGGATATTTCTTCTGCGATTCCATGTCGGGGAAGCGGGAGGGGGTGAGCCCTCCCGCGTTGCCTCAATACCGGTACGAGTCCGCCTTGTACGGGCCCTGTTTTGGCACGCCTATGTACGCCGCCTGCGCCTCGGTCAACTCGGACAGCATGGCGTTGAGCTTTTTCAGCTGCAGCCGCGCCACTTTCTCATCCAGATGTTTTGGCAGCACGTAGACGCCGATCGGATATTTGCCCGAGCCTTTCTGCGCCTCGGCCCACAGCTCGATCTGTGCCAGCACCTGGTTGGCAAAGGAGGAGGACATCACGTAGGAGGGATGCCCGGTGCCGCAGCCCAGGTTCACCAGGCGGCCTTTCGCCAGGATGATGATGCGCTTGCCGTCCGGGAAAATGACGTGGTCCACCTGCGGCTTGATCTCTTCCCACTTGTACTGGTGCAGGCTGGCGACATCGATCTCGGAGTCGAAGTGGCCGATGTTGCACACGATCGCCTGGTCCTTCATTTTCTGCATGTGCGGCAGCGCGATCACGTTGAGGTTGCCGGTCGCGGTGACGAAAATGTCGCCCATGCCGGCGGCTTCGTCCATGGTCACGACACGGTAACCTTCCATCGTCGCCTGCAGCGCGCAGATCGGGTCGATTTCGGTCACGCAGACGATGGCCCCCAGCCCCCGCAGCGATTGGGCGCAGCCCTTGCCGACGTCGCCGTAGCCGGCCACAACCGCAATCTTGCCGGCGATCATGACGTCGGTGGCGCGCTTGATGCCGTCGACCAGCGATTCGCGGCAGCCGTAAAGATTGTCGAACTTCGACTTGGTCACCGAGTCGTTGACGTTGATCGCGGGGAAGGGGAGTTTCCCTTCCTTCTGCATCTGGTACAGCCGGTGCACGCCGGTCGTGGTCTCTTCGGTCACGCCGCGGATGGCGGCGAGGTTTTTCGAGTACCAGCCGGGATGGGTCGCGAGACGTTTCTTGATCGCGCCGTAAAGCGCATGCTCTTCCTCGTTGGCCGGCTTGGCGATGACCGAAGGATCCTTCTCGGCCTTGGAGCCCAGGATCACCAGCAGCGTGGCATCGCCGCCGTCGTCGAGGATCAGGTTGGGCGTGCCGCCGTCATGCCATTCGAAAATGTGGTGGGTGAACTCCCAGTATTCCTCGAGATTCTCGCCCTTGTAGGCGAACAC
>JBAQER010000669.1:0-3885 GCA_049286845.1 Bradyrhizobium sp. | reverse complement strand
CCAGTGTTCGTCCTTCAGGACGTCGTGGAGATGCGGCGACTTGACTTCCCGATAGCTGATGCGCGGAAAATCCGCTGACGCCAGGAAGGCGGCGCCGTCGCCGTTCTGCCAGGCGCGGCAGGGCGCGCAATCCTCGGCGCCGACATACAGCAGCATGACGTCGCGCGCGGGCTCTTCAGCATGGCCGCCTGCCCACACCGCCACTGCAATCGCCGCGATGGCAACGGCGAGGCCCGCGCCGAAGCGCGTTCGGCGAAATCTCGCAGAACGGCGCGCCCGTTGAACGAGGAGCCGAATTCCAGACATGGCGAATTATTTCTGTTGCTGGTCTCGTCATCCTTGACCGCGGTCAAGGATGCGACGGGTGCGCGCCAGATAGATTCGAGTTCTTCAACGGAAGGTCCAAGGGGTCCCGCCATGCCGCCTATCGAACAGCCTCCGAGCTTAGAGCACATGCCGATGATGCAGCGCATTCTCGACAATCCGTTCCTGCTGCTGTTCCTCGGCGTAACGCTGCCGACGGTGCTCTATCTGATCTGGGGCGTGATGGAAATCGCCTCGGTCCCGCTGGCGAAATGAAGGCTGCAAACTGCACCCACCCGCGCTGAGGCGCGTATCCTTTTGAGAAGGGGAGATCGACATGGCCGTCACACCGCCCGAACAACGAATTTGGTGGAACGAGCCTATCGAGAGGGTCGAACTGGTCTGGATCGTGATCGCCTTCCTCTGGGGCCTGTTCATGTTCGGCTTCATGATCGCCTGGCATTTCATCGGCCAGCAAAATCTCAGCAAGGAAGCCTACCGCATCGCGCCCTCGGCCTATGAGGCGAAGGTCGACGAGTTCGCCAAGAAATTCCAGGTGCGCGAGGAGCAGGGTATCCCGGTGGTCAAGCCGAAGCCGGGAACCGACGTCTATCTGCTCGGCCGGCTGTGGCAGTGGTGGCCGATTCTCGAGCTGGAGAAGGGCGTCAGCTACCGGATCCATCTCTCGTCGATCGACTGGCTGCACGGCTTCTCGCTGCAACCCGTCAACATCAACATTCAGGTTCATCCAGGTTACGAGCACGTGATTTCGCTGACCCCGACCCAGAGCGGCGAGTTCGGCATCATCTGCAACGAATTTTGCGGGATCGGTCATCACACCATGACCGGAAAGATTTACGTCACGGAACAGAAGCGAGCCGAGGCCGAACAGCGCCTCGCCGGGGGGAGGTAGGCTCATGACCGCAGAAACCGTCATCGGCGCCGTGCCTGCGCAGGCAGAGTTCCGCACCTGCCAGTATACCGGTCTCAAGGTCGACACCGCGGCGCAGACGCTGATCAAGGCCAATGCCGTGGCCGCCGTGGTGTTTCTCGCCATCGGCGGGCTGATGGGCCTGCTGGTGGCGCTGACGCGCTGGCCGGCGGTGCATCTGCTTCCGGCCGATTGGTTCTACCTGATCCTGACCGGGCACGGCGCCAACGTGCTCTTGTTCTGGATCATCTTCTTCGAAATCGCTGTGCTCTATTTCGCTTCCGCGATCCTGCTCAATTCGCGGCTGGCGGCGCCAAAGTTCGCCTGGGTCGGCTTCATCATGATGGTCGTCGGCGCGATCGCGACCAATGTCGCGGTGCTGCAGGGCGATTCCAGCGTGATGTTCACCTCCTATCCGCCGATGAAGGCCCAGCCGCACTTCTATCTCGGTCTGATCCTGTTCGCGGTCGGCGCCCTGATCGGCTGTGCGGTCTTCTTCGCGACGCTCGCGATCGCCAAGGAAGAAAAGACCTACGAGGGGTCGATTCCGCTGGTGACCTTCGGCGCGCTGACCGCCGCCATCATCGCGGTGTTTACGATCGCCTCGGGCGCCATCATCCTGATCCCGACCTGGCTGTGGTCGCTTGGCCTGATCAACGACATCGATCCCCTGATGTACAGGGTGGTGTGGTGGGCGATGGGCCATTCCTCGCAGCAGATCAACGTCTCGGCGCATGTCTCGCTCTGGTACCTGATCGCAGCGCTGCTGGTCGGCGCCAAGCCGTTGAATGAGAAGGTCAGCCGTACTGCCTTTTTCATGTACATCCTGTTTCTGCAGCTCGCTTCGGCGCACCATCTGCTGGCCGATCCCGCGCTGGATGCGAGCTGGAAGATCGTCAATACCAGTTACATGATGTATCTGGCGGTGCTCGGCTCGATGGTTCACGGCCTGACTGTGCCGGGAGCGATCGAATCGGCGCAGCGCAAGAACGGCTACAATCGCGGCGTGTTCGAATGGCTGCGCAAGGCGCCCTGGGGTCATCCGGCCTTCGCCGGCATGTTCCTGTCGCTGGTGTTCTTCGGTTTCATCGGCGGCATCTCCGGCGTCGTGCTCGGCACCGAACAGCTCAACGTGCTGATGCACAACACGATCTACGTGCCGGGCCACTTCCACGGCACTGTGGTGGCGGGAACGACGCTCGCCTTCATGGCGGCGACCTACCTCGTGCTGCCTCTGGTGTTCGAGCGCGAGATCCTCTTTCCCAAGCTCGCCAAGCTGCAGCCCTATCTGTTCGGGATCGGCGCTGCCGGCATATCGTTGTTCATGATGGGGGCCGGCACGCTCGGCGTCCCGCGCCGCCATTGGGATATCACCTTCAGCGATGCCAATCTGTCGTTCGCTCACTCCGCCGGCGCGTTCCTGATGATGGGTCTCAACGGCATCTTCGCGATCATCGCGGCGATCGGCGGCATCATCTTCATCCTGGTCGTCGTCGGCACGGTATTCTTCGGAGAAAAGATCAAGGCCGGTCACAGGCTGACCTTCCCGCTGCACTCAGGCGGCGGTGCGGCGGCATCGCACTATGGCAATGAGAAGGCTCCGAAACTGCCGGGCACGGCAATTCTGGTTGCGATCTTCTTCGTCTGCTTTGTCCTCTACTACTTCATCAACTGGAAATATCTGTCGGAACTCTGGCTGTTCCGCTGATTACCGTCGATCCCTACGGAGGAAACCCCATGCGCGCCGCAGTCGGACTGACGATTTCGCTCCTGAAACTCAGGATCGGCGTCGCGATTGCGGCGAGCGCGCTGGCCGGTATCGCGGTCGCGAGCGGACCGGCGCTGGCATGGTGGCAGATCACCGGCCTGGCTCTGGCGATCCTCGGGGCCTCCGGCGCGGCAGGCGCCTTCAATCACTACTATGAGCGCGACGTCGACCGATTGATGCGGCGCACCCGCGCGCGCCCGTTTGCCAGCGGAACGTTCAAGCCAAGCCCGTGGTGGCTGGTCGGGTTTCTCGGGCTGCTCGCGGCCTCGCTCGGGCTCGCCTCGGTCAGCGCCGGCAACGTGGCGGCGGCCTATGTCTTCCTCGGCGCCTTCACCTACGGCATTGTCTATACCGTGTGGCTGAAGCGCCGCAGCACCTGGAACATCGTCGTCGGCGGCCTCGCCGGAAGTTTCGCGGTACTCGCCGGTGCCGCGGCGGTCGATCCGTCGCCGCAGATGATCCCGACCGTGCTGGCGGTTGCGCTGTTCCTGTGGACGCCGCCGCACTTCTGGAGCCTCGCGGCCGCCAAGGGCCAGGACTACGCCAAGGCCGGCATCCCGATGTTGCCGGTGGTGGTTCCCGCCTATGCCTGGACATTGGCGATCCTCGTCCATTCGGTGGCGCTGGCCGCCGTCTCGCTGGTGCCGCTCTGGTTCGGGGAAGGGCTGCTCTATGGGCTCGGCGCCGGACTTGGCGGCGGCTATTTCGTCTGGAAGAGCGTGAAGCTGTATCGCGTTCCTTCCAAGGAGAATGCGATGGCGAACTTTTTCGCTTCGCTGGTGCAACTGGCGCTGTTGATCGCCGGGGCGCTGCTCGCCAGCGCCGTCAGGCATTGGTTATGATCAGGGGCTGCGTTGCGGCATGCGCGGCCACCGCGCTCGCT
>JBAQER010000668.1:0-9684 GCA_049286845.1 Bradyrhizobium sp. | reverse complement strand
AAGGATATCCATACCGACAGTCAGCTACAGATCGGAAAAACCCGCAAGACGGCCGTCCTCGGACGAGTACAAATGTCCTCCAATATCACTCCTTCCAATTCCATCGCGGCTCGAATTGCGCGCCGATGACGGCCGGTTGCTCGGCCAAGGCGATACCGAAGTGAGGCCCAATCCACGGGTCAACCGACGCCGGCGCGCCCCGGCCTGAGCGCCGCCGCCAGCCGCCCTCCAGTCCGTGCATTTTCAGGGAATACCCTTTTTGAGAGCACAACTATAAGACGTATTTTACAACCATAGGGATGCTTCGGGGTGCCCGCCGGAGCCCCCCTCAACATCACTCGATTTGACAGGGGCGGCCTCACCACCCATGTTCGGGTCGAAACGGCCGGCGCGAGTCTCGCGGAACCGGCCCGTTATTTTTCCCGTAAGCTATTGGAATGACATGAATATCGTCATTGTGGAGTCGCCGGCGAAAGCCAAGACGATCAACAAATATCTGGGCTCGTCCTACGAGGTCCTGGCCTCGTTCGGCCATGTCCGCGACCTCCCGGCCAAGAACGGATCGGTCGATCCGGACGCCAACTTCCAGATGATCTGGGAGGTCGACCCCAAGGCGGCCGGCCGGCTCAACGATATCGCCAAGGCGCTCAAGGGAGCCGACCGGCTGATCCTCGCCACCGACCCCGATCGGGAGGGCGAAGCGATCTCCTGGCACGTGCTGGAGGTCTTGAAGGAAAAGCGCGCGATCAAGGACCACAAGATCGAGCGCGTGGTGTTCAACGCCATCACCAAGCAGGCGGTGACGGATGCAATGAAGCACCCGCGCCAGATCGACGGCGCGCTGGTCGACGCCTATATGGCGCGCCGCGCGCTGGACTATCTGGTCGGCTTCACGCTCTCGCCCGTGTTGTGGCGCAAATTGCCGGGCGCGCGCTCGGCCGGCCGCGTGCAGTCGGTGGCGCTGCGGCTGGTCTGCGACCGCGAGCTCGAAATCGAGAAATTCGTCCCCCGCGAATACTGGTCGCTGGTGGCAACGCTGACGACGCCGCGCGGCGAAGCCTTCGAGGCGCGGCTGATCGGCGCCGACGGCAAGAAGATTCAAAGGCTCGACATCGGCAGCGGCGCCGAAGCCGAAGACTTCAAGAAGGCGATCGAGGCCGCCAGTTTCGCGGTCTCCACCGTCGAGGCCAAGCCGGCGCGCCGCAATCCGCAGGCGCCCTTCACCACCTCAACCCTGCAGCAGGAAGCCAGCCGCAAGCTCGGTTTCGCGCCGGCGCACACCATGCGGATCGCGCAGCGGCTCTATGAGGGGATCGATATCGGCGGCGAGACCACCGGACTCATTACCTATATGCGTACCGACGGCGTGCAGATCGACGGTTCGGCGATCACGCAGGCGCGCAAGGTGATAGGCGAGGATTACGGCAACGCCTATGTGCCGGAAGCGCCGCGCCAGTACCAGACCAAGGCCAAGAATGCGCAGGAAGCGCACGAAGCGATCCGCCCGACCGACCGGTCGCGGCGGCCGGCCGAAATGCGCCGCCGCCTCGATACCGATCAGGCCAAGCTCTATGAACTGATCTGGATCCGCACCATTGCCAGCCAGATGGAATCCGCCGAGCTCGAACGGACCACCGTCGATATCGCGGCGAAAGCCGGCTCCCGCGTGCTGGAACTGCGCGCCACCGGCCAGGTGGTGAAGTTCGACGGCTTCCTCGCGCTCTATCAGGAAGGCCGCGACGACGATGGCGACGACGAAGACAGCCGCCGCCTCCCCGCCATGAGCGAGGGCGAAGCGCTGAAGCGGCAGGATCTCGCCGTCACCCAGCACTTCACCGAACCGCCGCCGCGCTTCTCGGAAGCCTCGCTGGTCAAGCGCATGGAAGAGCTCGGCATCGGCCGTCCCTCGACCTATGCCTCGATCCTGCAGGTGCTGAAGGACCGCGGCTACGTCAGGCTGGAGAAGAAGCGCCTGCACGGCGAGGACAAGGGCCGCGTGGTGGTCGCGTTCCTGGAAAACTTCTTCGCCCGCTACGTCGAATACGACTTCACCGCCGACCTCGAAGAGAAGCTCGACCGCATCTCCAACAACGAGATTTCCTGGCAGCAGGTGCTGCAGGATTTCTGGACGGGTTTCATCGGCGCCGTCAACGAGATCAAGGATCTGCGGGTAACGCAGGTGCTGGACGCGCTCGACGACATGCTGGGTCCGCACATCTACCCGCCGCGCGCGGATGGCGGCGATGTCAGGCAATGCCCGACCTGCGGCACCGGCAAGCTCAACCTCAAGGCCGGAAAATTCGGCGCCTTCGTCGGCTGCACCAACTATCCGGAGTGCCGTTATACCCGCCCGCTCGCCGCCGACAGCGAGGCCAGCGCCGATCGCATCCTCGGCAAGGATCCCGAGACCGATCGTGACGTCGTGGTGAAGGCCGGACGGTTCGGTCCCTATATCCAGCTCGGCGAGCAGAAGGACTATGCCGAAGGCGAGAAGCCGAAGCGCGCCGGCATTCCGAAGAACATGTCGCCTTCCGACATGGAACTCGATCTGGCGCTGAAACTGTTGTCGCTGCCGCGCGAGATCGGCAAGCATCCGGAGACCGGCGAGCCGATCACTGCCGGGCTCGGCCGTTTCGGCCCGTTCGTGAAGCACGAAAAGACCTATGCCAGCCTGGAGGCCGGCGACGAAGTGTTCGACATCGGCCTCAATCGCGCGGTGACGCTGATCGCCGAGAAGATCGCCAAGGGTCCGAGCGGCCGCCGCTTCGGCGCCGATCCCGGCAAGCCGCTTGGCGATCACCCCACCCTCGGCGGCGTCGCGGTCAAGAGCGGGCGCTACGGCGCCTATGTCACGGCCGGCGGCGTCAATGCCACGATCCCGAGCGACAAGACGCAGGACACCATCACGCTGGAGGAGGCCATCGCGCTGATCGACGAGCGCGTGGCGAAGGGCGGCGGCAAGCCTGCACGGGGCAAGAAGAAGGCGCCTGCGAAGAAGCCTGCCAAGGCCGAGGCGGAGGCGAAAGCGCCGAAGCCGGCCAAGAAGGCGGTCGCGAAGAAAGCCGCGGCCAAGCCGAAGACCGATTCCGTCAGCAAGGCGCGCGCGCCGGTGACGCCGGCCGCCAAGACATCGGCGGCGAAGCCCGCGCCCAAGACGCCGGCGAAGAAAAGCGCCGGCAAGGCCCGCGGGTAAGTGGCCAAGCAACGCGACAGGGTCTTCCCCGAACGGGACGCCATCGTCGCCTTTATCCGCGCGCATCCGGGAAAGATCGGCACCCGCGAGATCGCGCGGGAGTTCGGCCTGAAGAACGCCGATCGCGCCGAACTGAAACGCATCCTGCGCGAACTGGCCGACGCAGGCGCGATCGAAAAGCGCGGCAGGAAGATCGCCGAGCCTGCCGCCCTGCCCGCGACCCTGATGGCCGACATCAGCGGCCGCGATGCCGACGGCGAGTTGATCGCGACCCCGACCGAGTGGGACGAGGTCGAAAGCGGCGAGCCGCCGAAACTCCGCATCCATATTCCAAGACGGCCGCAACCGGGCACCGCGGCCGGCGTCGGCGACCGCGCATTGCTGCGCATCGAGAAACTGGACGATGCCGAAGGCGCGGTCTATCGCGCCCGCGTCATCAAGGTCATCGATCACGCCAGGACCCGCGTGCTCGGTATCTTCCGCAGCAACCCCGCCGGCGGCGGACGCCTGATCCCGGTCGACAAGAAACAGGCCGGGCGTGAATTGAACATCGCCAAGGCCGATACCGGCGGCGCCGAGGACGGCGACCTCGTCAGCGTCGACCTCGTCCGCTCGCGCGGATTTGGCCTCGCCTCCGGCAAGGTCAGGGAGCGGCTGGGATCGCTGGCGTCCGA
Organism: Bradyrhizobium sp.; assembly: GCA_049286845.1. Classification (GTDB taxonomy): domain Bacteria; phylum Pseudomonadota; class Alphaproteobacteria; order Rhizobiales; family Xanthobacteraceae; genus Bradyrhizobium. Next base: position 5,817 of record JBAQER010000668.1, on the reverse strand, counting down.
AAAAGCGGTCAGCCTGATCGCGATTCACTCCCACGAAATTCCGCAAGCCTTCGCGCCATCAGCGCTGCGCGAGGCCGAGGCGGCCAAGCCGGCGACGCTTGCCGGCCGCGAGGACTGGCGCGAGCTGCCGCTGGTCACCATTGATCCGCCCGACGCCAAGGACCACGACGACGCTGTGCATGCCGAACCGGACGCCAATCCCAACAACAGGGGCGGTTACGTCGTCAGCGTCGCGATCGCCGACGTCGCATTCTATGTGCGGCCGGGCTCGGCGCTCGATCGCGACGCGCTGACGCGCGGGAATTCGGTGTATTTCCCGGACCGCGTGGTGCCGATGCTGCCCGAGCGCATCTCCAACGATCTGTGCTCGCTGGTGCCGGGCGAGCCGCGCGGGGCGCTGGCGGTGCGGATGGTGATCGGCAGTGACGGCCGCAAGCGGTCGCACAGTTTCCATCGCATCCTGATGCGTTCGGCGGCGAAGCTGAACTACGCGCAGGCGCAGGCGGCGATCGACGGGCGGCCCGACGACACCACCGGCCCCCTGCTCGATCCTATCCTGAAACCGCTCTACGACGCCTATGCGACCGTGAAGAAGGCGCGCGACGAACGCGATCCGCTCGATCTCGACATTCCCGAACGCAAGATCCTCTTGAAGCCCGACGGCACGGTGGACCGCGTGATCGTGCCGGAGCGGCTCGACGCGCACAAACTGATCGAGGAGTTCATGATCCTCGCCAATGTCGCCGCGGCCGAGATGCTCGAAAAGAAGGCGCTGCCGCTGATCTACCGGGTGCATGATGAACCGACGCTCGAGAAGGTTCATAACCTGCAGGAATTCCTCAAAACGCTGAATCTGCCGTTCGCCAAAAGCGGCGCGTTGCGTCCCTCGCTGTTCAACTACGTGCTGGCGCAGGTCAGGGGGCACGACGCCGAACTGCTGGTGAATGAAGTGGTGCTGCGCTCGCAATCCCAGGCCGAATACGCCGCCGAGAATTACGGCCATTTCGGCCTCAACTTGCGGCGCTATGCGCATTTCACATCGCCGATCCGCCGCTATGCCGACCTCGTCGTGCACCGCGCCCTGATCCGCGGTCTCGGCCTCGGCGAAGGCGCGTTGCCGGAGACCGAAACGGTGGAAACGCTGGCCGAGGTCGCCGCCCAGATTTCCGTCACCGAACGCCGGGCCATGAAGGCGGAACGCGAAACCGCCGACCGCCTGATCGCGCATTTCCTCGCCGACCGCATCGGGGCCACGTTCCAGGGCCGCATCTCCGGCGTCACCCGCTCCGGACTGTTCGTCAAACTCTCGGATACCGGCGCCGACGGACTGATCCCGATCCGGACGCTCGGCACCGAGTATTTCAACTATGACGAGACGCGCCACGCGCTGGTCGGCACACGCAGCGGTGCCATGCACCGGCTGGGTGACGTTGTCGACGTTCGTCTGGTAGAAGCAGCCCCGGTCGCGGGCGCGCTGCGGTTCGAACTGCTGTCGGAAGGCAAAATCGCACCGCGCGGGCATCGACGCCCGGGCGCCGATGATGCCACGCGGGCAAAGGCGAAACCGCATCCCGGCCGCAGTTCGCGCAAGAAAGACCGCAGGCCGGGCAAGGCCAAGTCAGGCGGCAAGTCCGGCAAATCGAAGAAGGGCAAGCCCTTCAAAGGATGAGATGATGGATACCGTAACCGCACATGCGAAAATCTGGACGGCAGATTCGGCGCCGCCCGCCAAGCGCAACGTCTGGACCGCGCTGACACGCGGATTGCGCGGTCGCTGCCCCCGCTGCGGCGAAGGCAAGCTGTTTCGCGCGTTCCTGAAAGTGGACGATCACTGCTCGGTCTGCAAACAGGATTTCACGCCGCATCGCGCCGACGATCTTCCGGCCTATCTCGTCATCGTCATCGTCGGTCACTTCATGGTGCCGCTGGCGCTGACGATCGAAACCCACTTTTCGCCTCCCGTGCCGCTGCAATTGTCGATCTACCTGCCGGGCACCCTGATCGCCTCCCTGCTGTTGCTGCAACCGGTGAAAGGCGCGGTGGTCGGGTTCCAATGGGCGCTGCGCATGCACGGATTTGACGAGCAGAATCCCGACAAGTAGCGTGAGTTCCTACAAGCAAGAAGAAACAGGGGTGAAATGAGCGAGACGGCAACACAAGAGAAGACGGTTAAAGAAGAGAAAGAGGCCGATCACCACCCTTACTTCCGGCCGAAGGACGCCGCCACGCTGATCCTGGTCGATCGGACCGCCGCCACTCCGAAAGTGCTGGTCGGCAAGCGCCACGACAAGGTGGTGTTCATGCCCGGCAAATTCGTCTTTCCGGGCGGCCGCGTCGACAAATCAGACAACCGCGTTCCGGTGGCGGCACCGATTACGAAGGCGCTGGAAACCAACCTGCTCAAGGGTAGCCCCAAGATCACGCCGTCACGCGCGAAATCGCTTGCCGTCGCCGCGATCCGCGAGGCCTGCGAGGAAACCGGGCTCTGTCTCGGGCGCAAGACCGACGGCAAGACGCCGGCGCTGGAAGGCGCGTGGAAGCCATTCACCGAAGCGGGCCTGTTGCCCGATCCGTCCGGCCTGTTCCTGATTGCGCGCGCCATCACCCCGCCCGGCCGCGTCCGCCGTTTCGATACCCGGTTCTTTACCGCCGATGCGTCAGCCATCGCCCATCGCGTCGACGGCGTGGTCCATGCCGAGGCCGAACTGGTGGAACTTGTCTGGGTCGATCTCGGCTCCAAGCATCTGGCTGACGCGCATCCGATGACCAGGAATGTTCTCAACGAACTGGAGAAGCGCCTCGCCACCGGTCCGCTCAGCCACGACGCGCCGGTGCCGTTCTTCCATTTCTATGGCGGCAAGATGCAGAAGGATGTGTTGGGCGAGGCTTGAGCGCCGGCCCCCTCCTCCCAACATTGCAGGGGGCATCAGCGAAATTCTCGGCCTGCCGCGACCGAAAACCCGCTTCTTTGAGGGTTAATCGCTGGTTTTACGAGGGTTTTTGGCCGCTAAAACCTTGACTTTGGACGATCAGAAGCTAGGTTGCGCGGCAAATGCGGGCCTGATGGGCCGGCTTCCGATTCCCAATCATTTGAGGTCCTGAACATGGCCAAAGCGGTCACCATCAAGGTCAAGCTCGTTTCCTCGGCGGATACCGGCTTCTATTACGTCGCCAAGAAGAATTCGCGCACCATGACCGACAAGCTGGTCAAGAAGAAGTACGATCCGGTCGCGCGCAAGCACGTCGAATTCCGCGAGTCCAAGATCAAGTAAGCTTCTGCAGCGCTTGAGTGGATTTGAACGGGGCCTTGCGGCCCCGTTTTTGTTTTTGAAACAGCGTGGTCATTCCGCAGGAGCCAGACGCTCACGCGGCTGCGATGACTTCTCCGCAACGTCGCCATCGACGTCGGCGCCGAGATCGTCGCGCCACGGCCGCAGCCTCTCAATCAGCGCGAGGATGACGATGATGACCGCGGCCAGGGCCAGCGCGCCCTGCCAGTAGGGAATGCCGGCGAGATCCGAAAAGATCAGTTTCGGCCCGCTGCCGATCAGCGACTTGGCAAGCCAGGGCTGGGCGTAGGAGAACGCCACCGCGCCGGCCAGGCCGCCGAGCAGCGTGAATATGGCATCGCGATAGCCGACGCCGATCTGCGCCAGCGTGGTGCCGGGGCACGCGCCCGCCAGCGCGATACCGGCGCCGAGGATCAGCCCGCCGACGATGTCGGCGGCATAGAGTGCGGCCTTGGGCTGCAGCTTGACGAAGCCGAAGCCATGGAGAAACGCCAGCACCACGGCTCCGGTCGCGACCGCGCTCAGAAACACCTTGAGCATGATCCAGTTGCGCAGCTGCATCTGGCCGACGATGATTCCCGGCTCGAACACCCGCGATTTTTCCAGCGCGAAGCCGAACACTATCCCCATCAGCACGCCGCTTAGAATTCCGACTGCAACGGACGACATGATCATCCCTCCCGAGGTTAAATGCGACGCAGCAGCAGCAGGGCGGTAGCAATGCCGCCGGCAAACATTGCGGCGACCGCAACCGTCGAACCAACCGACAATTGCGCCATTCCCGACAGGCCGTGACCGCTGGTACAGCCGTCGGCGATCCGTGCGCCGAACAGCATCAGAAAGCCGGCACCGAACGCCACCGCGTAGCGCAGGCCGTGCGACGGCGAGCCGAGCGCTTTTGCCCAGATCGGCGAAACCGGCGCGCGGACCGCGCCCGACAGCTTCATCGATGCGAAGGCGCCAAGCGCAATGCCGGCGACCAGCGCGACCTGCCAGAGATTCTTGGCGTTGGCCACGATATGCTTGGCCGCATAATCGATCTTGAGCAGCGACGGATCGAGCAGGCCGGTAATCGCCGCACCCACAGTGACATATGAAGACGATGCCCCAAGTGCGGTCTCGATGATCAGGAATGCCGGGATCTGCAACAGGCCTATCAGGATACCCGCGGCGTAAGGCGACCAGGCCTTGTCAAAAGGCGACATCAGCAACCTCCCTCAAATCAGTATATTAGCATTGCATAATATATTGTCGGTCGGCAATGCCTTATTGATATGGATCAACTGGTTTCGCCGAACGCAGCGAATAGAATGCTGCAATGCAGCGGCGATTTGCCGCCGATCGATGCGTCGATCGATATGCTGGAGCAGTACGTTTTTCTTCAACCGGGAAAGGCGCGGCCATGTTCAAGATCTCACTCCTCGTTTGGATCATACTCGGCACTGCGCTCGCAGGCTCCGCGGTGATCGCGGTGCTGGCCGTCCCCTCCTTCGCCACTGAGGCGATGAAGAACATTCCGTTCGCGGTGCTGGCCGGCTTCGCCGTGGCAATGCCGCTGTCCTATCTGGTCGCAAGAAAGATCGGTGTCTCCGCGGCGCGATAATCCGAAAGCAAAGTCATGGGCGAAACCATCATCGAAGGGCCGCTCTACGCGCCCCGCAAGAAGGTCTATCCGCAGGCCGTCCATGGCCGGTTTCGCCGGATCAAATGGACGCTGCTGGCGGTAGGTCTGGCGGTCTACTATCTGCTGCCCTTCGTGCGCTGGGACCGCGGACCCGGCCTGCCCAACCAGGCGGTGCTGCTCGACCTGCCGCATCGCCGCTTCTATTTCTTCTTCATCGAGCTGTGGCCGCAGGAGGTCTATTACTTCACCGGCCTCCTGATCATCGCGGCGATGGTGCTGTTCCTGATGAACGCGGTCGCGGGCCGCATCTGGTGCGGCTATCTCTGCCCGCAGACCATCTGGACCGACCTGTTCTATGCCGTCGAGCGCTGGGTCGAGGGCGACCGCCGCGACCGCATCCTGAAGGACAAGCACGCCTGGACCTTCAGCCATGTGCGCGAGGTCGCCACCAAGCACTTCCTGTGGCTGATGATCGCCTGGTGGACCGGCGGCGCCTGGGTGCTGTATTTCGCCGATGCGCCGACGCTGGTGAAGGAACTCGCCACCCTGCAGGCGCCGTTCGTCGCCTATCTCTGGATCGGCATCCTGACCGCGACCACCTATGTCTTTGCCGGCCACGCCCGCGAGCAGGTCTGCATCTACATGTGCCCGTGGCCGCGCATCCAGGCGGCATTGACCGACGAGTGGGCGCTCAACGTCACCTACCGGCGCGACCGCGGCGAGCCCCGCACCTCCGTCAAGAAGGCCGAGCAGTTGCGCCTTGCCGGCCAGCCCGCCGGCGACTGCATCGACTGCCACCAGTGCATCAATGTGTGCCCGACCGGCGTCGATATCCGCGACGGCATCCAGCTCGGCTGCATTCAATGCGGGCTGTGCATCGATGCCTGCGACGCGATCATGCTG
>JBAQER010000667.1:0-1527 GCA_049286845.1 Bradyrhizobium sp. | reverse complement strand
GAAACGACGTGCTCCTCGTACTACCGCTTGATCTGCGCCTTCAGCGTGTCCTCGACGACGCGGTCGAAGGATGATGCCTTCGGCGGCGCCTTGTCGCGCTGTTCCGCGACGAACCTGTCGCGCTTGGCAACCAGCGCAGAGAGTTTTTCGTTCAGCGCCTTGCGCTGGCTCATCTGCTTGTTGACTTCGTCCATGCGCTGCTCCGGCTTCAGCGCGCGCAGGCCCTCGGGCAAGTCATCGTCCTTGATGGCGGAGAAGCTGGTGCGGCCGGCCGTTACGTCCGAGACCAGGTCGCCGTCGCCGGTGACCGCCTCCGACGATGCCTTGGCGCGCTTGTTGAGATAGCTCGCCATCTCGCTCGCCTGTGCCGGCGCCGCGGCCGCCACCTGCGATAGCTGCCTTGTCTTGTCCTCGGTGCGCTTCTGCAGGCCGCGCGGACCATAGGGGATCACGGTGCCGTTGATTTCCTTCTGCAGGATGATGATGTCGTCGTCGTAGGGCGTCTCGATGATGACGACCTGTCCGCCGTCCTGCGGGATCGGAATGAAGCGGCCGTTGCCGCTCTGGGCAATGTCGCGCCACACCCGCTCGGTGTCGCGCGCGGTGCCGGCGAGCACCGCGTTGACGATGATGTCCTTCTGCTTCGCCACCGACAGCGTGGTCGGATATTTGGTGTCCTGCGCGTAATCCATGTGCGGCGGGGCGTCGCCGACCAGGAACACGATCCGCCTGGTGTCGCCGCTGGTCGTCCATTGCAGCTTGTTGACGGCGATGTCGAGCGCTTCGTTGACGCTTTCCGCCCAGTCGCCGCCGCCGCGCGCCTTCAGCTCCAGCAGATTGGCGTAGAGGTCCTGGATGTCGGTGGTGAGATCGATTTTCCTGGTGACGTAATCGTCGCCGATGTCGCGATAGGCGACGAGGCCCATTCGGATGTCGGCTTCGGGATTGGAGTCGACGATCGCGGTCGCGATCGACCAGATCTTGCGCTTGGCGCCTTCGATCAGGCCGCCCATCGAACCCGTGGTGTCGAGCACGAAGGCGACTTCAACGGTGGGCTTTGCAACCGCGCTCGACAGGCCGGCCGACAGCGGCAGGGCAGCCAGCGCGAATGCGAGCGCGGGCAGGGTGATGACTGGCTTCATGGTGATGTTCTCCTCCGGTGTTCCGTCCCCTGGAACCGAGGTTCCCCGGGTTTCTCGGTCCCGTGAGGTCGAAAACAAGGCCGGGCGCGTACAAATTTGCGGCTGACTTGGAGCGAACCGGCTGCCGGACGGCCTGAAATCGGTTAGGCTTCCCGGCAATGGAATCGCCCGCCCGCCAGATCAGTCTCGTGCCCCCGCCGGACCGCCGCCAGTCGGAGACGGCGCTGGCGATCGCGCGCGGCACCGGCCGGCTGCTGCGGTCGCTGGGATTTTCCTGCATCAGCGAATTGCCGCTGCCGTCGGGACGGCGGGCCGATCTGGTGGCGCTGAACGAGCGCGGCGAGATCTGGATCGTCGAGATCAAGTCCTCTGTAGAGGATTTGCG
>JBAQER010000666.1:0-7179 GCA_049286845.1 Bradyrhizobium sp. | reverse complement strand
GCCGTCGGTGCCGCCGGTGTCGAAACCGGCCTTGGTCAGGCGGGTCTGCATTTCCTGTACTTCGGCGAGCGTCATGACGCGCTCGGAGCCGGGGAACGGCTGGATGAACGGCGGGCCGCCCAGAATGCGGTCGCCGAGATGGCAGATCGCCAGCGCGTAGTTCATCGAGGGATTGTAGCTCTTCACCGCGTAGAAATTCGGACCGAGCAGGAACGCAGGCCCGCCGGCCACCGGCACCCACATCTGCGCGCTCGCATTTGGTTGCGGAAACGGCTGGCCGTCGGCGCGCTTCACCCCGGCGCTGGCCCAGGCCGCATAGCTGCGGTTGCCGCTGGACGCGCCTGAAGCGCGCACCTCATAGCCCCAATGCTCGCCGCGGTGATACTTGCCGCGATTGACGAGGTAGCGCGCGCTGGAGCCGAGCGCGTCGTCGGGTCTGCCGAACGGCGACACCCTTCCGTCCTTGTCATAGTCCATGCCGACATTGAGCCAGACTTCCGGCATCCACTGGGTATGGCCCATCGCGCCGGCCCAGGAGCCCCGCATTTCCTCCGGCGTGCCCCAGCCGCGGTCGACGATCTTCAAGGCGTTGATCAGCTCGGTTTCCCAATAGGCGCGGCGGCGCGGCTCGTTCCAGGCCAAGGCAGCGAGCGAGGGAAATACCGGGCGCATATGGTTCTGCTGCACCAGCGGATCGCCGTAAGCCGACTCGACGCCCCACAGCGCCAGCAGCGTGCCGCGCTCGACTCCGAAATCCTGTTCGATCCGCGTGAACAGCGCCTCGTTCTTCCGCAGCGCTTCCTTGCCGGCGATGATGCGCCAGTCGGAGGCGCGGCGGTTGACGTATTGCCAGATCTGCTCGTGGAACTCCGGCTGCTTCGCCATCTTCTTGAACACTGACATATCCGGCTCGATGCGGCCCATCACGCGGGTGTATGTCGCGTCCGAAATGCCCTTCGCCAGCGCCCGGGCGCGAAAGCCGTCGCGCCACTGGTCGAAGCCGGGTGGGGCCGCAGCAAACGCCGCCATGGGCTGCGCGAGCAGGGCTCCCGCGGCAAGGCCGGACTGCAGCACGGCGCGGCGGGTCGGTGTTGTCAGAGAATCAGATGGTTTCATCGGGGCAGTCTAGCTGCGCTGGAGGGGCCGCGGCAGATGTCATGGCGCCGCTGGAACTAGGCTTCCTGCGATAGATCTGCGGCAATTTTGGACAGCCAGAGCCGCACCGTCGCCTGCGCCTTGGCGGAAAGCCCGGCCTTCAGCCGCCGTTCCACGGCTTGAACATGCCTGCGGCATTTTTCGAGCAGGGTGCCGCCGCGGCGGGTCAGCGTCCACATCAGCACCCGGCCATGCACGGGATGCGGCGTTTTCCGGATGGCGCCGTCGCGATCGAGGTTGCGGATGATGACGCCGACGGTCTGCGGGGTCAGGAGCGCCACCCGGGCGAGGTCGGCGCCGGACAGGCCGGGATAGACCCGGAGCATCGTCAGCACGACAAATTGCGGCGGGGTGACGCCGAGGTCGGCGAGCGCCCGCTCCATTGTCAGCCGGCTCGCAGCCTGGGCTTGCCGCAGGAGATAGGCGAGGTAGCCTTGTTCGCCGCGCTTGCCCTGGCCGGGCGGCGGCGGGCGGACGCCGGCCAGCGCCGGAACCGGGGTGGGTTTTTTCGCCCTTCGGGCGGATTTTCTCGCGGCCCCCGGTTTTCGCCGTTTCGGCGCTTTCCGGGACGGCCGCGATTTTGCCGACGATGCCATCTTGCGCATGATATAAGGGCTCTTATAAGAAATCAGAACACTGATAACATGAGGACATCGAAATGTCACACGCTCGCAGCGAATACGAAAACTTCAAGGCGCTGGCGCCCGATGCCTACGACGCGGTGATGGCGCTCGGCCAGGTCGCCGCCAAGGCCGGCATCGACAAGCAACTGCTCGAACTGATGAAGGTGCGCGCTTCGCAGATCAACGGCTGCGCCTTCTGCGTGCAGTATCACATCCTGCAGGGCGAAAGGCTCGGCATGTCCGTCGACAAGCTCAACCTCGTCGTGGTCTGGCGCGAGACGCCGCTGTTTTCCGCGCGCGAGCGCGCCGCGCTGGCGTGGACCGAGGCGCTGACATTGCTGCCCGGCGGTGTCAGCGACGAAGTTTATGCGGAAGCGAGCGCCGAATTTTCCGAGAAGGAACTGATGTATCTCACGTCCGCGATCGCCTCGATCAATGTCTGGAACCGGTTCGGCGCCGGCTATCGCTGGACCCCGCCGGTGCGGAGGCCAGCGCCGCAGGCCGCGGCGTCGTAGGCGTCAGTTCTCGTTGCCTTCCCTTGCATTGGGAGCGGCAACATTGTCCGGCAGGGCATGGGCCACCGCGGGCGCAGCGGATGCCTGCGGTCCGACTTCGCGGCCGCGGCCGCGGATCAGGCGCTCATAGGCCGAGATCAGGGTGACATAAGGATTGACCCAGATCCAGCCGTCGCGCGTAAACACCTGGACGTCGAAGTGCAAATGGCGGCTGGTGCCGTTGGGACGGTCGAGGTAGTTCGAAACCACACCGAACCTTTCGCCTTCCGCGACGATGCGCCCGTTAAGGATTCCGTCGGCATCGAGATTCGCCGGATTCATGTGCATGTAGCGGAAGCGGATGTGTTCGGTGCGGCTGTTGACCTGCAGCGTGACCGCCTGCTGCTTCGGTGAGCGGATTACGACGCTGTCGCGGACGGCGACCACTCCCTGCTGCTTGGGATCGCATTTGTCGCCGCCTTCTTCGCCTGCGGCCGCACATTCCCCGGGGCGGATATCCTGGCCCTGATGGCCAAAGCCGCCGCCGCACTGGCCAACGTTAAAACTGCGAGCCTCGCAAAAATTGTCCTGCCAGGGATATCCCGCATTGCTGGCGGCCGCCTCGTCGGTCGCCCGGCGTTTCCGGAACGATTGCGAATGGGCGAAGGCCGGGGGCTTTTCCAGCGGAAAGCGGATCTGCGAATAGGTGGTGAAATCGGCGCGGCCGCCTTGCTTGCGAAAGCCGGTGTTGGCGATGATGTCGCCTGCCGGCCGATAGGTGAAATCGGCAGCACGCTGCAGCGGCCGGCCGGCCACGACGGAAGGAATGTCGATACGCGACCGTGACGGCTGGCCGCCGGCGACGCGCAGCGCCTTCAGGAAGCGCTCGGCGACGGGGTAGGCCTCGCGGCAGGCCAGCCGCCGCGGCCGCGGCGTCGAGTCCAGGCACTGGATCGACACCACATAGGGAACGCCGAAGCGGGTGAAGGCATAGCGCACATAGCCTTCCCTGATGAAGCGACGCAGGTCCGGGAATTGCGCCATCAGCGACTTGACCGGCTCGCCCTTGCCGCCCTGGGGATCGCTGATGTCGTAGAGCAGGACCGAGCCGCTGATCTGCACTTCGACCGGCCTGGCAAAGGTCCGTTGCGGCATGCCGTCGCCGTCGCCGGGTTGAAGCGAAAACACCGCGTCGTAGCCGGCCGGGCCGGCATCGAACAGGTCGACGGGCCGGAAGTCCGCCTGGTAGCGCGACAACGACAGGCTATCGGGCGCGCCGTTGCGCCGTGCTTCGAGAAACGCAGCGGCATCGAACGGCAACAACACCGGCACCCGGCTGCGCCCGATACCGTTGAATATCTGCGAGGTCACCGCGTTGAGCTGCACCAGCGCCGGCATGGTGCGCGGATCGAACGGCGGGAGCAGCCGGCGCTGGCCGGTGAAGGTGAAGTCGGAGGCTACCGCCGGTTGGGTGTTGATCTCGCTTCGCAGTTGATCGAGCACGGCGGGCCACTCGACGCGCACGGCGGAGACCGAAGGCGTCCGGAATTCATCGGCGGTAGCAGTGACCGCGCCGGCAACAAGCAAGACGAAAGTTGCCAGCGAACGTGCGACGGACCGGACAGCCTTCGTACCCAATGCGTCGCCCCCCGGCGCCAGACTTGTCCTGCAGCCCTAATCCTTCGCGCGTTCGACGTAGGACCCGTCCTCGGTCATGACCACGATCCGTGTGCCGACGCCGACATGCGGCGGCACCGCGGTGCGAACGCCATTGGAGAGGATGGCGGGCTTGTAGGAAGACGAGGCGGTCTGGCCCTTGGTGACCGGCTCGGTTTCCACGACTTCCAGCGTGGCGCGCTGCGGCATCTGGATCGCCACCGGAAGGACGCCGTGCAGCGAAAGCTTGACCGTCATGTTTTCCTGCAAATACGCGGCGGCGTTGCCGATCACGTCCTTCGGCACCTGAACCTGATCGTAGTTCTCGGTATTCATGAAGTGAAAGCCGTCGGCGTCTTCATAGAGGTAGTTGTAGTTGTGGTCCTCGATGGTCGCCTTCTCCACCTGATCGGTGGTCTTGTAGCGCTCGGAGATCTTCACCCCGTCGCTGATTCGGCGCATTTCGATCTGGCTGACCGGAGTTCCCTTGCCGGGATGGATGTTCTCCGCGGTCAGAACCACATAAAGCTTGCCGTCTTGCTCGATGACGTTGCCCTTGCGAATAGAACTGGCGATGACTTTCAAAGCTGTTTTTCCTGATATCCTGGCCCGGGCCCGATCCGGACAAGGGTTGCCCTACGGCCATTGAGGCGGTTTCGGGCTGCAACATACTGATTTTGCCGGTCGATGCCAGCGATTTGCGGGCTCTCGAGGGGCCCCGCTGAGAGCCTAAAACGGCCGGATTTTGCCATGGCGGGGCCGGCCGCCACGCCCGTCTCGTTGCGGGGTCATTCCGATCGGGGTTGAGGATTCTTGACGGCCTTCGCGTTGTGCTCGGCGAAGCCGGCGGGCACCGAGAACGTCCCGGTTTTCAGATCATAGACGCAGCGCCAGCCCTCGATCCACGGCGATGGTTCTTCTTGACCCTGGGTGTCGAAGGAGAGGCTGATCACGACATAGCGGCTGTCCGGCCACTGTTGCCCCAGCCAGGCGTAATTTTCCTCCATCCCCTTGAGCAGGCTGACCTGCGCATGATTGAGGGAATAGCGGTCCCTTGGGTCCCGCCGCATCCCTTTTGACGCCGGCGAGCCGAAGAAATAATCCCAGGCCAGATCGCCAAGGGGCTTGGTCGTCGCGGGTGAAAATTGGTACCCATTCCGGCGATACAGGAACAGCGTCTGATAACCCGCTCCCAGTTTCTGCATTCGCACCAACCATTGGCTGTCCGGGCTAAATCGAAAGCCCGCCTGATAACCAGCCAATTCGTCGTCCTCGCCGGGATTGAGGAGAAAGGGATGCCGGTGATCCCTGTCGCAGGTCCAAAACTGGTACAGGAGGCCCCGATCTCCGAGCTCCCTGGAATATTGCTCCACCCGCAATGTTCGATCCGGGGAGCTAATCGTCGCATCGGCGTTCAGCCTGAAACCGGGCCGGGGACCGCCGGCATCCGCCTGCGCCGCCATGGCGATGCCAAGCAAGAGCAGAATCCACGTTCCAATGAATTTGTGATCAGACATGGCTGTAATCCGGATTTTCGGTTAGTCAGCGGGATCGCGCCGATGGTTCAGATCGACGCATGCAGATGACGCTCCAACACAAACGGCCCAGATGAATCGCAACCCCATCGCCGGAACCGCCGAGCTGCCGTCGCCATGGTGGGCGCCTGCGCGACATGCCGACGTCAGGCCGTTCCTGATGGCGCGGAGCGCCATCACCAGGGCGGTGCGGGCCTGGTTCGACGAGCAGGGTTTTGTCGAGGTCGAGACCGGAATCCTGCAGGTCTCGCCAGGCAATGAGACCCACCTGCATGCGCCCCGCACCGAACTCACGCGCGCCGACGGCGAACGCGTCAGCCGATACTTGCGGACGTCGCCGGAATTCGCCTGCAAGAAATTGTTGGCGGCAGGGGAGCAGAAGATTTTCGAGCTGGCGAGGGTGTTTCGCGACCGCGAGCGCGGCGACCTGCATCTGCCGGAATTCACCATGCTGGAGTGGTACCGCGCCCGAGAAGCCTATGACACCGTGATGGCCGATTGCGTCGTGGTCATCGCGCATACAGCACAGGCGACCGGCATCGGCCAGTTTTCGTTTCGCGGCAAGGTCGCCGATCCCTTCGCCGAACCGGAACTGCTGACGGTCGCGGGCGCGTTCGAGCGCTTTGCCGGGATCGATCTGCTCGCCACCATCGCGCACGGCGCAGGCGATCGCGCGCGACTTGCGGCTGCGGCAAAGGGGCAGGTGCGGATTTCGGACGACGACAGCTGGTCCGATATTTTCAGCAAGGTACTGGTCGAGCACGTCGAACCGAAACTGGGGCAGGGACGTTTGACCGTATTGTTCGAATATCCGGCGCCGGAAGCGGCGCTGGCGCAGGCAAAACCGTCGGATCCGCGGGTCGCTGAACGGTTCGAGATCTATGCCTGTGGCGTCGAGCTGGCCAACGGTTTTGGCGAGTTGACGGACGCGCGGGAGCAGCGCCATCGTTTCACGGAAGCGATGGACGAAAAGCAGCGGCGCTATGGCGAGCGCTATCCGCTGGATGAGGATTTCCTCGACGCGGTCGGGCAAATGCCTCACGCCAGCGGCGTCGCGCTCGGCTTCGACCGGCTGGTGATGCTGGCGAGCGGGGCGCTGCGGATCGATCAGGTGGTGTGGACGCCGCCGGCAGGTGAGGCATGAACAGGATCAATCTTTCGTCTGTCACGTCGATTACGTCAGCGGCCACGCTACGCGAGCCCGCCGAGCTGGTCGGCCGCGGCCTTGCGGCGGTAACCGATCTTGGCGACCTGGAAAAGGTCGCGGCGCGCTATGCGGTTGCGGTGACGCCCGAGATGGCGGCGCTGATCGACCCTGACGATCCCGCCGATCCGATCGCGCGGCAGTTCATTCCAAGCGCCGAGGAACTGGTGCGAGCCCCCGGCGAGAATCCCGACCCGATCGGCGATCATGCGCGTTCGCCGCTCCAGGGCATCGTGCATCGCTATCCCGATCGGGTGCTGTTCAAGCTGGTTCACGTCTGCGCGGTGTATTGCCGGTTCTGCTTTCGCCGCGAAATGGTCGGCCCGGGCAAATCGACCGCGCTCTCGCAGGGCGCCTACGACAACGCGCTGGCCTATATCCGTGCGCATTCCGAATTATGGGAAGTGATCCTGACCGGCGGCGATCCGCTGATGCTGACGCCGCGGCGCCTGAAAGAGCTGATCGCGGCCCTCGACGCCATCCCGCATGTCGCGGTCATCCGGGTGCACAGC
>JBAQER010000665.1:0-5149 GCA_049286845.1 Bradyrhizobium sp. | reverse complement strand
GTAGCGGTCCTGATGCGCCAGATGCGCAGGTCTCTCGCCCTGCTGCAGCGCGCGGGCGGCATCCATCACGGTTTTTCGGAAATGCATGATGCCGAGATCGGTCGGCCCCAGATGCTCGCGGGTGCGGTCGGCGATCGGGCCCTGGCTGTCCTGCACCGCGGCGTCCTGTTCCGATACGCCCTTGATGCCGGTGTAGCTGTTGGTCTTCTGCAGCTTGCGGTCGATCAGGTAATCATTCGTCTTGTTCCGCAGCGGCACGTAATTCTCGTCGACTTCCGAAATCACGCCGTTGCCGCGGTCATAGCTGTCGCGCTCTCCTTGCGTCAGCGGACGCTCGGGATTCCAGGCATAGGTGTAGATCCAGCAATTGGTGTCGGTGACCGGCACAAAACTCTGGCCGAAAATGTTCTCGCCCGGCATCGCGCTCGGCGCATAGGCATGCACCGGCATCAGGAACTGGGCGATGCGCCAGTAGATGTTGTCGCTGCCGGTGAGCCGGCCGCCCGCAATCGTCAGCCCCGCGTCATGCGGATTGATCTTGATGACGGGCCGCGGATCCTCGGCGATCCAGCGCATATGATCGGTGGCGACCCGCGTCAGCGGGTTGACGAAATGCTTCTTGATATCGAGGATTTCGTTCTCTTCCTTCTCGAAGCTCAAATGTGCGAAGGTGAAATGCGCGGTGTCGATCGAGCCCTCCAGCGCCTGCACCCAGTTGCAGTCCTGCCATTTCTTCGAGACGTAGCGATGTGACGGCGGCACCAGCGCCATCTCCAGCGCGGGCAATTCAGGAACGGCGTCGGCCGGGCCCATATAGGCCCAGATCATGTCGCCCCATTCGCGCACCGGGTAGGACTTGATGCGGATCAGGTCCTTGGCGTTGAGATCGGGATAGGAGGTCGGCATGTCGACGCAAGCGCCGTCGGTGTCGAATTTCCAGCCGTGATAGACGCAGCGGATGCCGCACTCCTCGTTGCGGCCGAGCCAGAGATTGGCGCCGCGATGCGGACAATACTGATCGATGACGCCGACCACGCCGCGGCTGTCGCGGAAGGCGAGCAACTCCTCGCCCATCACGACGATCTTCTTCGGCGGGCCGTCGGCATCAGGCAATTCCTCGGACAGCAGCACGGGTAACCAGAAGCGGCGCAGCAACTCGCCCATTCCCGTTCCCGGACCGCTTTCGGTCAGGAATTTGTTGTCCTCGGCGCGGAGCATGGGTTTCCTCCGGGGTCTTGCTTGTTGCTTTTAACGCAGCTTGGCGCAGGCGGCGCGGGGCGTCAACGCGGGTGCTCCGGACGCGGCGCGGCGCCTACCGCAGGGCCTCGCCAAAAATCGCGAAAACAAGCCCATGCAAAGTAGAATGCCTTGAGCCGAAGGCCTATGGCTGCAGCAATCGAGCCGGTCGGGCAAATCAGATGCGGAAAGCGGATCGAATTAGCATTGTCACACCGGCCGCTCGCCCTTCACGGTCACCCGCGTGCCCGAACGGGTATGCGGCCAGTAGTCCCACATCGCGCGATGCTGGGTGCAGCGGTTGTCCCAGAACGCGATGGCGTTTTCGCTCCAGCGGAAGCGGCACTGGAACAGCGGATTCTCGGCGTGCTGGTAGAGATAAGCCAGCATCGCGTCGCTCTCGTCGCGGGGGATCCCGACGATGTGGCGGGTGAAGCCGCGGTTGACGTAAAGCGCCTTCCTGCCCGTCACCGGATGGGTGCGCACCACAGGATGCTCGGCGCGCGGATATTCCGGCCGGTCGGCGACGCCGTAATTGGCGTAGAGCCCGCGATAGGTCTGCTCGCCGTCGTGCAGCGCGGTCAGCCCGTCGAGATAGGTCTTCATCCGGTCCGACAGCGATTCGTAGGCCGCATACATGCTGGCGAACAGCGTGTCGCCGCCGCGCGGCGGGCACTGCCTGATGTAGAGGATCGAACCCATCGGCGGCTCGAGATCGCAGGACACGTCGGAATGCCAGCCCTCGCCATTGGCGCGCGGTGAGTCCTTGTCGGCATAGATCTTCATCAGCGCCGGATCGTCGCCTTCGTGGGGCGCGGCGGGATGAATGTGCAGCTCGCCGAACTTTCGGCCGAAGGCGAGATGCTGGGCCGGGGTGATGTGCTGGTCGCGGAAGAAGATCACGAGATTTTCGGCGAGCGCGCGATGGATCTCGTCCATCTGGCGGTTCGGACGCGCATCGTCCGATACAAGCTTTCCGATATCGGCGCCCGAAATCTCCGCGCCGATGATGGGAGTGAGTTTTTCCACACCGATGGTCTCGTAGGGCTCGGCTTCATCGGCGGTGTGCCGATAGCGCGGGCCCTGCTTGCTGGCGAGCGAACTCATGGGGCGTTTCTCCCGATCATTATTGATTGGGGTTATCGTAGCCCGGATGGAGCGAAGTGCAATCGGGGATAAATTTCAAATCTCGTTGTCCCGGCCAAGCGAAGCGCGAGCCGGGACCCATAACCACCGCTGCTGGATGCTGAGAAAAGCTGGAGCTCCAGCGCAGCATCACCACGAAATCCTGTGGTTATGGGTCCCCGCGTTCGCGGGGACGACGGAGAAATTTTACTCCGCCGCGGTCACCGGCGCCTTCGCGCCTGCGCCGTAGCGCTGGTCGATATACTCGATCACCAGCGCCTTGAAGTCGGCGGCGATGGTGGGGCCGCGCAAGGTGCGGAATTTCTTGCCGTCGACGAACACGGGTGCGGCCGGCGCTTCGCCGGTGCCGGGCAGCGAGATGCCGATATTGGCGTGCTTGGATTCGCCGGGGCCGTTGACGATGCAGCCCATGACCGCGACGTTGAGCGTCTCGACGCCGGGATATTGCGTCTTCCAGCCCGGCATTTCCTCGCGGATGAAATCCTGGATCGATCGCGCCAGTTCCTGGAACGTGGTCGAGGTGGTGCGGCCGCAGCCCGGACACGCCGCGACCAGCGGCACGAAGGTGCGGAAACCCATGGTCTGCAGCAGTTCCTGCGCGACCTGGACTTCCAGCGTGCGATCGCCGCCGGGCTCGGGCGTCAGCGAAATCCGGATGGTGTCGCCGATGCCGTCCTGCAAGAGGATGCCGAGCGCCGCGGAAGAGGCGACGATGCCCTTCGATCCCATGCCGGCCTCGGTCAGGCCGAGATGGATGGCATAGTCCGAGCGCGAAGCGAGCGTCTGGTAGACCGCAATCAAATCCTGCACGGCGGAAACCTTCGCCGACAGGATCATGCGGTTCTTCGGCATGCCGAGTTCCTGGGCGCGGGCGGCCGACAGCAGCGCCGACTGCACCATGGCCTCGCGGGTCACCGCGCGGACGTCCCTAGGTGCTGCGAGCAGCGCGTTTTCGTCCATCAGCTTGGTGAGCAGCTCCTGATCGAGCGAGCCCCAGTTGGCGCCGATCCGCACCGGCTTGCCGTTCTTGTTGGCGATCTCGATGATGTCGGCGAACTGCGTGTCGCGCTTGTTCTTGAAGCCGACATTGCCGGGATTGATGCGGTATTTGTCGAGCGCCTCGGCGCAGGCCGGATGTTCGGCGAGCAGCTTGTGGCCGATATAATGGAAGTCGCCGATCAGGGGCGTGGTGATGCCGCGCTTGCGCAAGCCGTCGCGGATATGCGGCACGGCGGCAGCGGCTTCTTCACGGTCGACCGTGATGCGCACCAGTTCCGAGCCGGCGCGCGACAATGCTGCCACCTGCGCGATGGTGCCTTCGACGTCGGCGGTGTCGGTGTTGGTCATCGACTGCACCACAATCGGCGCGCCCCCGCCGACGGCGACATTGCCGACCATGACCTGGGTGGTTTCGTGCCGGGCCCTGGGGCCGGCGACGTCGCTCGGAAGCGTCTTTTCGGGCTTGTTCATGGCGTCTCGAATATCAGGTTTTGGTGACATTCACCAAGGGGGCCGAGTAAGGGGCAGCGGCAGGTGCCGGCGCCCCATCTCAGTCGGAATTTTTCTCTTTTTGGTTCAAAGGCTTATTTCGGCCATTGGGGCGGAAAGCAAGGCCCGGAGGCAGCGCCGTCCCGAGCGGTATATCGGGCCGGAATCCGGGGATTAAAGGGCAAAGCCCGGATCCCGATCCGATTAGTCCGATCGGATCATTAGCTTTTCAGCCCTGCCCGCCTCCCATAGCATGATCGGAACATTGCCGGGAGGAACTGGAGATGCCGGATCGCGGCGGGCTGATCACCACGGCGGAACTCGCTGGTCTGCTCGATCATCCGGATCTGCGACTGTTCGACTGCACCACCTATCTCGAATACCAGCCCGCCGGCAGCGGCATTCCTTATATCGCGGTGCCCGGGCGGCACACTTTCGAGGCCGGGCATATCCCGGGGGCGGATTTTCTCGATCTGCAGGGCGAGTTCTCCGACCGGAATACGGAATTGCGCTTCATGATGCCGGCGGTCGCGCAGCTCGAGGCCGCGTTCGGCCGCCACGGCGTCGGCGCCAATAGCCGGGTCGTCCTCTACTCGATCGGCACCGCGATGTGGGCGACGCGGTTCTGGTGGATGCTGAAATCGCTCGGCTTCGAAAACGTGTCCGTGCTGGACGGCGGTCTAGACAAATGGAAGGCCGAGGGCCGCACGATCGAGACCGGGCCCGCGAAGGGATATCCGCCGGCGAGCTTCACGGCGAAGCCGCAAGCCGGATACTTCGTCGACAGCCGGGAAACGCTCAAGGCCAGCACGAACCGACATGCCGTCGTCATCAATGCGCTCAACCCTCAACTGCACAAGGGCCTGGAGCCGAGCCGCTACGGCCGGCCCGGCCGGATTCCCGGCAGCGTCAACGTGTCGGCGGCAACCCTGTTCGATCCGGAGAGCAAGGCCTTCGTGCCGCTCGCGGACGCAGCGGCGAAATTTGCCGCGCAAGGCATTACGAAAGGCAAGCGCGTCGTCGCCTATTGCGGCGGCGGCATCTCCGCCACCATCGATTTGTTCCTGCTCTACCGGCTCGGCTACGCCCAACTCAGCCTGTACGACGGCTCGATGGGCGAGTGGGCGAAGGATCCGTCGCTGCCGATCGAAACGGGATAGCAAACTTCACGGGAACGAATTGCACGGTTCGCACAAACACCGCCGTCATCGCCCGACTTGACCGGGCGACCCAGTATTCCAGAGACGTTTGAGATGAACGAGAAGCCGCGGCGTACTGG
>JBAQER010000664.1:0-1985 GCA_049286845.1 Bradyrhizobium sp. | reverse complement strand
GAACCGCGAGCCCATGCACCAGTCCTGCCGGATCATCTTCCGCGTCTTCGTCGAGGACGCGATACGAGCGCAGCCATGGGCTAATCGCATGCTGCTTCGGCAGGCCACCATCGAGGATCGCGACCTTGGGCTCCGACGACAGGGGCTGTTCGGCCGGGAGACTGCAACCGACCGAAACTCCGCCCGTACGCTGCACAGGACGCATGCCGCGCAGCTTTGGCATCGGCCGGATCACGCGCACGAACACGAATTCAGCCAGTCGCTCGATGTTGGCGTGTTTACCTTCGACTGGGAAGAACCACAGGTTGCCCGCCGTAAAGCCGAGATCGCTGTGAACCTTGACGTCCACACCCTTCGCATATTTCGCAAAGGCGCGTTGAATGAAAAGGCGGTCTTCGTCTGGTAACAGGTGGACGCCCACTTCGAAAAAGCGATCCTTGTTGCTGCCGTAGTCGGCAATCCGCTCATTGGGCGCGAATGCCGAGAACTTTTCGATGTGCGCCAGATCCAGTGCTTCGTCGGATTCGGGTTCGATCTGCTTGCTCCAGGCGTTGAGATTGCGGAACACCTGTCGCTTGCCGGCGACGAACAGTTCCGTCGTCGTGCATTCTCGCGGCGCCCCCTTCTTGGTCCAACCATCGGGGGTCAATTTGACGGTCCGACTGCCGACCGACTCCAGGCCGACTGTGCGTAGCATCGCCACCGGGAAGAATGAGCGGGCGATGTAGCTCGGGTTCATGGTCAGACGTACAACACCGAAGTCGCCCGGACATGCCTCGGACGGAAGCGCATCTAGTGCAGCAGCGGCCTTCACAAACTGGGGTACCAGCCGCCCGGCCGCTTGCTGCAAGGTGTAGACCTCCGCCTTGCCGGGCTTGCGCTTCGGTGCCTTGATATCGTGCGTCAGCAACTCGCCGCGACCAATCAGAAAATTGGTTTGGCTCATGCGTCAGGCCCCCCTTTCACGGTCTTCTTGAGTGCGGTCAGCTCGCTTGCGCTGTACTTGCGGATCGTGTCCCGGCTGACACCGGTAATGTCGGACACGGAGTGCTGGGACAACCGAGTCCGTTTTGCCAGCAGGACCGCCAAATCAATACGTGCGTGACGGTCCAGCGCCAGCGCCCGGGATTTGATGAAGTCCTCGATCAAGTCGGCGTCGGAGGTGGCACCCAGGGCCACGGCCCGACGGAAGCGCTGGATCTCGCGCTCGATGTCGCTAAAAGACTGGCCGTTGAAGGCAAAGGTCAGGATGTCGATCCAGCGCCCAAACAATGCGAAGTCCGGGCCAAGGAATTGCTTGACTGCGTCTTTGACGGACGCGGCGTCCGGCACTTTGAACTCAATGGTTAAATCGAAACGGCGCCACAGCGCCGGATCGATCAACTCCGGGTGGTTGGTTGCGGCGAGTAATACCCCTGTAGCAGGCCACTCATCGACCTCCTGCAGGATGACGGTAACCAAGCGCTTCAATTCGCCGACATCTGTATCGTCGCTGCGGCGTTTGGCAATGGCATCGATTTCGTCCAACAGCAACACGCAGGGATTGCGTTTGGCAAAATCGAGCGCAGCGCGAATGTTGCCTCCACTGCGTCCCAGCAGACTGCTCATGACCGCGGTGAGATCGAGCACGTACAAAGGTACGCCCAACTGTGCTGCGACCCAGCGCGCCGTCAGTGTCTTGCCGACGCCCGGCGGTCCGACGAAAATAGCCGAACGGGTCGGATTGAGCCCTAGCGATGCCAGGCGCTCGGTCTGCCGACGCTCCTGGATCAGTTGGTTCAACTTCTCTTCCAGTTCGCTCGACAATAACGGCTGCTCCCGGTCCGCGCCGTCTTTAAAAACCTTCAACAGCGAAAGGCGCGACTCGTCATCGACCGGCAGGATCTGATCGGAAGTTCTAGGACTGACCGCTTTGCGCAGTGGTCCGCTAGTTCTTGGCGGCTTGGTACGCAGGTAGAGATCCATCTGCTCCGCCAGTGCTGGAG
>JBAQER010000663.1:0-2052 GCA_049286845.1 Bradyrhizobium sp. | reverse complement strand
ACCGTGCGCCACCTGTGCCTGTCGTAAATAAAATCCCGGCATACTGATGATGCAGTCCGCCCAGGACCGGTCGGCAAAAAATGCGACCGACGGCCCCAACGACACGGTGTCAATCGGCTTCCAACTTTGACCCCTGATCGGCGTCCAATGTTGACCCCTTTGAACGACGGGTTTTGGTGTTAGCGCTCGCACCGTCGGAGCTGGCCGGGGTTGCGGAGACGGGGCGAGCGCGGGTTGGGGTGTGATCGTCATCACGGCTCTTAAAGCGCCAGCTATCGTTTCCGGTCTCGACGATGTCGCAGTGATGGGTCAGGCGATCGAGCAGCGCAGTCGTCATCTTGGCGTCCCCGAATACGGCGGGCCATTCCCCGAAGGCGAGATTGGTGGTGACGATGATTGAGGTGCGCTCGTAGAGGCGGCTGACGAGGTGGAACAGGAGCTGGCCGCCGGATTGGGCGAAGGGCAGATAGCCGAGCTCATCGAGGACGACGAAGTCCATGCGGGTCAGATGATCGGCGAGCCGGCCCTGCCGTCCATTACGGGTCTCGGTTTCGAGCCGATTGACGAGATCGACCACGTTGTAGAAGCGTCCGCGGGTTCCTGAGCGGATGCAGCTCCGGGCGATGGCAATGGCAAGATGCGTCTTGCCGGTGCCGGTTCCGCCGACCAGTACGGCATTGCGCTGTTGGGCGATGAAGCCGCCGCCAGCAAGGTCATTGACGAGCGTCTCGTTGATTGGCGTGCCCTCGAACTGGAAGTCGTCGAGGTCCTTGGCGAGCGGCAGCTTGGCGATGGTGAGCTGATATTTGATTGAGCGCGCCTGCTTCTCACCGATCTCGGCCGTGAGCAGATCGCCGACGATGCGCTGAGGCTCATGCTGGCGTTTGACAGCGGTGGCCATGATCTCGTCGAAGGCGGCCTTCATGCCGTACAGCTTGAGCTCGCCCATGAGGTCGAAGAGTTGGGTTCGTTCCATTAGATGGTCCTCCTGAGGTTGTCGTAACGGGCACAATCGGCGACGGGCGCATGACGCAACGTCAGCGCAGCAGGCGTGAGGATCGTTGCCGGCGGGCCGGGATCGCGCTGGCGGGCCAGGATATTGAGGACGACATCGGCGGAGTGGACGCCGTGGACGATCGCCTCGGCGCAGGCCGCCTCGACTGCTGGCAGCCCGTCAGTGAGCACCGCGGTGAGGATGCCGACCATCTGCCGGTTGCCGTCGGTGGCGCCGGCAAGCTTGCGCCGCACGCGCTCCATGGCGGCTGGCAACACCCAGTCCTTGAAGGGCGCGCCGTTGCGCAAGGCGCCGGGTTTGCGGGCGAGCACCGGCACGTAATGCCAGGGGTCATAGACCGTATCGCCGCGCCCGAATGAGCGGGGATGCTCAGCGACGATCCGTCCGTCCTGGCGGATCACGACGCGGTCGGCATAGGCGTGCACCTCGACCGGTCGTCCGACCGCGCTGGCCGCCACCGAGTACTTGTTGTTATCGAAGCGCACCAGGCAGGTCTTTGAGACCGATGCCGGCACCGCATGGAATCCGTCGAACCGGCCGGCATAGGGGACGAGCTTCGGTCGCTCCGCCTCGAACACCTCCCAGATCGTCTGCTCCGTCAGCTCCGGGTGGCGATGCGCTTTGGCGTAGGTGATGCATTGGTCCAGCAGCCAAGCGTTCAGCTCGTCAAGAGTCTTGAATCGTAGCCGTGGCGTGAAGAAGCGCTCGCGGACGAGCCCGACCTGGTTCTCGACCTGACCCTTCTCCCAGCCCGATGCCGGCGAGCAGGCGACCGGGTCGACGAGGTAGTGGCTGCACATCTGCAGGAAGCGGCGATTGTAGAGCCGTTGCTTGCCGGCGAAGATCGTCTCCACCGCCGTCTTCATGTTGTCGTAGATGCCGCGCCCACAGGTGCCCTTGAACAAGGCGAATGCCCGGTCGTGGGCGTCGAACACCATCTCCTGCGTCTCGCGCGGGTAGGCCCGCACAAACATCATGCGGCTGTGGCAGAGCCGGACGTGGGGCAACCTTCACGGTCACCGTCACGCCGGCGAGCA
>JBAQER010000662.1:0-9189 GCA_049286845.1 Bradyrhizobium sp. | reverse complement strand
CGCGCGTATCTCGCGGTCTTTGTCCGTCCTGCAGGATTCGCCGAGCACGGCGCCGTCCTTCCGCCCGCGGCGGAATTCGGACGGCGCGACAAAGCAGCCTTTCCAAAGTCCCTGGTGCCTGTCCTTGGCGCCGGCTTCGTCCTCCCTGAAGCGTCCCTTTGCGGCGGGATCGAAATTCAGCGCGAAGCCCTGGCGCACCAAGAGCTGGTTCAAGCTGGTGGTTTCGCCCACAACGGTGCAAACGCCGATGCGCCGCTTCTTGTAGGCCGGGTCCGCGCCCAGATCGCCGCAGCGGATCTCGCGGCCGCCGCTCAATTTGGCCAGTTGATCGCGCGCTTCAAGACCGCAAGCCCATGTATCGGCGTGCTCGTCGATGCACATCTGGTCGAGCTCAGGGGCATCGATACCGTCGAGCCGGTAGGTGACGCCGGCGAGCTGAAGCGTGCCGCCGTCCTTGACGACGGCGCCGGCGGCCCAGCTTTGGCTTGCCGAGAGAACCGCGAGGATCAAGATAAGAAAGCGCATATTGACCGTTGCCTCTATTTGGTTTTGCTGTGCGAAGGAATTGTTGCATCCGTCGCGGCGCGCCGGATTGCGGCCCCGGAATCTGCGGGAAACGTTACGGTAAGTTCGCGCGCTGATCGAGGGGCCTCCTGGTCGTCGAGGTGCGCTTTCACTGCCAAAGTTGGGAATAACCGGGCTGCGCGGCCGACGTCGGGACAAGAGTCCGGTATTGGCGGTGCGCACCGTAGCGGGAGTGTCGGGCAGGATGAACGCCATCTATTTCGATCTCGACGGGACGCTGACGGATCCAAAACCCGGAATAACCCGTTCGATCCAATACGCTCTCGCCAGGCTCGATCGGGCGGTTCCGGCGGAAGATGAATTGACCTGGTGCATCGGCCCGCCGCTGCATGCCAGCCTGAAGAAGCTGCTTGGCGCCGACGATCTGGCCGACAGGGCGCTGTTGCTCTATCGCGAACGGTTCGCCGACATCGGTCTCTTCGAGAATCAAGTCTATCCTGGCATGGAAGATACGTTAATCCGCGCTCGCCCGGTCGGGCCGGCGCCTGTTTGTCGCGACCAGCAAAGCCAACATCTATGCCGAGCGCATTATCGATCACTTCAAATTGCGGATCTATTTCGAACGCGTTTTCGGTGCCGAACTGGATGGCACGCGTTCCGACAAGACTGACCTGTTGGGCCATGCCCTGCAGTCAATGCGCATCGACCCGTCTCAGGCCATGATGATAGGCGACCGCAGCTACGACATGGTTGGCGCGAGAAACAACGGAATGACGGCCGTCGGTGTCCTCTACGGCTACGGCAGTGAAGCGGAATTGCGGGACGCGGGAGCGCATCATGTCTGCGCCACGCCTCGGGGATTGCTCGACCATACCGGCTAGGCCGGTTTGCTGGCCATCGACCGTTCCGCGCAGGCCGGTGGAAAATACATATGGTCGCCGGCCGCCGTAATGAGTATCGCCGGGTATTAAATCTCCGCCTGAAGTGGATTTCGGTCGCATAAACCGTTGCCTCCGTTGAGTTTTGCTGTACGACGGAACCGATAAGTCGTCTTTCGTATACCCGGCCCGCAGGGGCTGGACCCCGCCCTTCGGTTGCAAGTAAATAACCCATGTTCAAACGAATTCTGATCGCCAATCGCGGCGAGATCGCCTGCCGGATCATCAAGACCGCCCGCCGCATGGGGATCGAGACGGTCGCGGTCTATTCCGAGGCCGACCGGGACGCGCTGCATGTCGAAATGGCCGACGATGCCGTTCTGATCGGGCCGCCGGCGGCGGCCGAGAGCTACCTCGTGATGGAGAAGATCATCGAGGCCTGCCGCAAGACCGGGGCCGAGGCCGTGCATCCCGGCTACGGGTTCCTGTCGGAGCGAGAATCCTTCCCGCGGGCGCTCAGCGAGGCCGGGATCGTCTTCATCGGTCCCAATGCCGGCGCGATCGCCGCGATGGGCGACAAGATCGAGTCCAAGAAGGCGGCCGCCAAGGCCGACGTCTCGACGGTACCCGGTTTCCTCGGCGTCATCGAGGACGAAAAGCATGCGGTGAAGATCGCCGACGCCATCGGCTATCCCGTGATGATCAAGGCTTCCGCCGGCGGCGGCGGCAAGGGCATGCGGATCGCGCATTCGACGTCGGAAGTCGCCGAAGGCTTTGGGCTCGCGAAAGCGGAAGCCAAATCCTCGTTCGGCGACGACCGCGTGTTCATCGAGAAATTCATCGTCGATCCCCGCCACATCGAAATCCAGGTGTTAGGCGACAAGCACGGCAACGTGATCTATCTCGGCGAGCGCGAATGTTCGATCCAGCGCCGCAATCAGAAGGTGATCGAGGAAGCGCCGTCGCCGCTTCTGGATGAGACCACCCGCCGCCAGATGGGCGAGCAGGCGGTCGCGCTTGCCAAAGCGGTGAACTACGATTCCGCCGGCACCGTCGAATTCGTCGCCGGCCAGGACAAGAGCTTCTACTTCCTGGAGATGAACACGCGGCTGCAGGTCGAGCATCCCGTGACCGAATTGGTCACCGGCATCGATCTGGTCGAGCAGATGATCCGGGTGGCGGCGGGCGAAAAACTGTCGCTGGCGCAAAAGGACGTCACGCTGACCGGGTGGGCGGTGGAATCGCGGGTCTATGCGGAAGACCCGTTCCGCAACTTCCTGCCCTCGATCGGGCGGCTGGTGAAATACCGTCCGCCGATCGAGAGCTCTATCGACGGCATCACCGTCCGCAACGATACCGGCGTGCAGGAAGGCGGCGAGATCTCGATCTTCTACGATCCGATGATCGCCAAGCTGGTGACGCACGCGCCATCGCGCGCCGCCGCCATCGAGGCGCAATCGACCGCGCTCGATTCATTTTACGTCGAGGGCATTCGCCACAACATTCCGTTCCTGTCGGCGCTGATGAATCATCCGCGCTGGCGCGGCGGCAAGCTTTCCACCGGCTTCATCGCCGAGGAATTCCCGAAGGGTTTCGCGGTTCGCGTGCCCGAAGGCGAGATCGCCCGCAGGCTGGCCGCGGTCGGCGCCGCAATCGACCATGTGCTCGGCGAGCGCAAGCGGCAGATTTCCGGCCAGCTGACCGGCCGGCTGGTGCAGCGCGAGCGCCGCCGCGCGGTCTGGCTCGACCGCAACGAGATCGCGCTTGATATCGTCCGCGAAGCCAGCGGCATCGTGGTGCGCTTCGTCGATGCCGACGGCACACCGCGCAATCCGCATCATCTGGTCTCGCCGTGGACGCCGGGCGATCCGGTTTGGCAGGGTACCATCGACGGCCATTTGGTGGCCATGCAGGTGCGCCCGATCCCCAACGGCATTCGCCTCGCCCATCAGGGGTTCGAGGTCGCGGTCAATGTCTTCACCGAATCCGAGGCGACGGCGGCGCGGCTGATGCCGATTGCGACCGCATCCGACACCGGCAAGAAACTGCTGTGTCCGATGCCGGGACTGGTGGTGTCGATCGCGGTGGCCGAAGGCCAGGAAGTCAAGGCCGGCGAAACATTGGCCGTGGTGGAAGCGATGAAGATGCAGAACGTGCTGCGCGCCGAGCGCGACGGCACCGTCAAGAAGATCCACGCCGCCGCCGGCGCTACGCTGGCGGTGGATGCGCTGATCCTGGAATTCTCCTGACACAAGGAGGCTCGTCATGGCCTTCCGGAAGCGCCGCGAAGCTTTGCGCTCGATCCTGTCGGGATCGGCGTGCATCCGCCCCGGCTCGGTCTATGACGCGGTTTCGATCCGTATCGCTGAGGATCTCGGTTTCGAACTCGGCATGTTCGGCGGTTCGGTGGCTTCGCTCGCGGTATTAGGGGATCCCGACATCGCGCTGATTACGCTGACCGAACTGGCCGAACAGATGCGCCGGATGTCGCGTGCGGCGTCGCTGCCGGTGCTGGTCGATGCCGACCATGGTTACGGTAACGCGCTCAACGTCCGACGCACGGTGCAGGAACTGGAGGCGGCGGGCGCAGCCGGCCTCACCATCGAGGATACCCTGCTGCCGCAGGTTTACGGGGAGACGAAAACCCAGCTGATTTCGCTGGAGGAGGGCGTCGGCAAGATGAAGGCGGCGCTGGACGGGCGCGGCGATCCCTCGCTCGTCATCATGGGGCGCACGGGAGCTGCGTCGGTGACCTCGATCGAGGATGCGATTGCGCGCGCCCGGGCCTATGAGGCGACCGGCGTCGATGCCTTGTTCTTTACCGGGGTGAAGACGCGGGGCGAACTGGATGCCATTGCTGCCGCCACCCGGCTACCGATCGTGCTCGGCGGTTCGCCCGAGGAGATGACCGAGCCAGCTTACCTCGCGGGCCAAAGGGTGCGGATCGCCTTGCAAGGCCATGCGCCGTTCGCCGCCGCTACGTTAGCCGTTTACGAGACGCTTAAAGCGTTGCGCGAGGGCCAGTCGCCCAAGGCCTTGAAGGGGCTTGCGTCGTCCGGACTAACCGGCCGCGTCATGCGTGAGGCGGATGTAAAGGCGCGCGGCACCGAATTCCTCGGGCTCAAGAATTAGATGAGCGGCGCGATTCGTCAGGTGACGGTGCGGGGCCGGGTGCAGGGGGTCGGTTATCGCGCCTGGGTCGAGCACCGGGCGAGGGGGGTGCAAAGTCTGGAGGGATGGGTGCGCAACCGCAGGGACGGCAGCGTCGAGGCGCTGTTTGCCGGGCCAGCGGATGTCGTGGCGGATATGATCGCGGCATGCCGGCGTGGTCCGTTATCGGCGCGCGTCGAGTCCGTGACGGAAGAGCCCGCCGTTTCCGACGCGCTGAATTTGCGGCCTCCGGGCGAGCGGTTTTCGGTGTTGCCGACGATCTAGGATAGGTCACGCATGACGTACTTCATTGTCAAATGCCTGTTATCCGGACTGATCGTCGCGGTTGTTTCCGAAGTGGCAAGGCGCAGTCCTGCTCTCGGCGCGCTGGTCGTGTCACTGCCGTTGGTGTCCTTGCTGGGTATCCTTTGGCTCTGGCGCGATACCGGAGATATCGCGCGCATTGCCGATCATGCCCAGTCGACTTTTTGGTATGTGCTGCCATCGCTTCCGATGTTCCTGGTGTTGCCTGCGATGTTGCGGGCCGGTGTGGGCTTTTGGCCGAGCATTGGCGCAAGCTGCGTGATGACGATGGCGCTGTACCTCGTCACCGCATGGGCTCTGGCCAAGTTCGGGATCAGTCTCTGACGTCAGGTCGAACCGCAAGACCGCCGTGGCTGTGTAGCTATCGAAACATGGAAGCCGATCCGTGCTGCCCTTTACGCCCGAGCAATTCCTCATCGTGTTCGTGAACTACAATCATGCGATCTGGCCGCTCCAGATCGCAGCCTATCTGCTCGGCGGCATCGCGGTTGTTTTGCTGTTCCGAAAGGTACCGGAATCGGATCGTGCCATCGCCGGCATCTTGGCGGCGATGTGGCTATGGACCGGAATTTCCTATCACGGGATTTGGTTCGTCGTGATCAACAAGGCCGCCTATGTCTTTGCCGCGCTGTTCATGGTCCAGGGCTGCTATTTCATCTATGCCGGCGTGTATCGTCGTCAAATCCGTTTCGGTGTGCGCCCGGGCCTGGCGGCTTGGGCGGGTGTGGCGTTCGTGGCCTACGCCGCCGCCGTCTATCCGTTGATCGGCATGGTGACGGGCCATCCTTATCCTGCGATGCCGATGTTTGGCGTCACGCCGTGCCCGGTGACGATTTTCACCTTCGGGATGCTGCTGCTGACGATAGGTCCGCTACCGCGCGGGCTTCTCGTTATTCCCGTTGTCTGGTCGTTGATTGGCGGCAGCGCCGCCATTCTCCTCAACGTGCCGCAAGATTGGCTTCTCCTCCTCAGCGGCTGCATCGCGGTGCTTCTGATGGTGGTCCGCGACCGGCGGGCGATACAGGGCGTCGGGCCAGCCTGAACCTGGATTGCGCGGCATGATTCACGGCGATGCCGGGGGATCGCGGATTGACAGTGCCGATGGTGTCGCCGGGCTGTTAGATGGTCGCTTCCGGCAGGGGTGCCTTCGCCGATCCAAACACCTCAGCGAAGGCCTGGCGGAGCGCGATGTCGACATCCGCCATGCTCGCGAGATGGCCGAGATCGGCAAGGCTGGTGACGCCGTAGCGCGGATCGGCGATGCCGCAGGGCACGATGGCCTGGAAGTGGGTCAGGTCGGGTTCCACGTTGATCGAGATGCCGTGGAACGACACCCAGCGCCGCAGCCGCACGCCGATGGCCGCGATCTTGTCTTCGTGACCCGGTCCCTTGTCCGGCCGCTTGACCCAGACACCGACCCGGTCCTCGCGGCGCTCGCCGCGCACGTTGAAGGCCGCGAGCGTCCGGATGATCCATTCCTCGAGGCCCGCGACATAGGCCCGCACGTCGGGCCGCCGGCGCTTCAGGTCGAGCATCACATAGGCCACCCGCTGGCCGGGGCCGTGATAGGTGAGCTGGCCGCCGCGCCCGGTCGCGAACAGCGGAAAACGGGGGTCGAGCAGGTCGGCGTCCCGGCCGCTGGTTCCGGAGGTGTAGAGCGGGGGGTGCTCCAGCAGCCAGACCAGTTCGGGGGCCCCATGAGCCGCAATTGCCGCGACTCGCGCCTCCATGGCCGCCACGGCCTCCGGATATGGCACCGGCGTGTCCGAGATCAGCCATTCGACCGCGTCCACGCCGGAAGGGCCCGCAAACGGCGTCAGATCGAGGTTTTGGCGGTCATTAACCATTGGCTAACCATAACGTGGTGATCTCAAAACTAGCAATTTTGCCTCTGTCAGTCAGTCCGGGTCGCCAGTGCCAACCCTCGATAAAGTCAGCGTCGACCTCATGGTGGTGCTCGGCACCACCACGATGCCCATCCATCAGGTAATGCGGCTCAGCCGTGGCGCCATCATCGAACTGGACGCCACCGAGGCGGACGAGGTCAAGATCCTCGCCAACAACCTGCCGATCGCCAGCGGCGTCGTGCTGGTCGACCGCAACCGGATCGCGGTGGAGGTCAAGCAGATGCTGCCGAAATCGCCGGGCACCCGGTAAGCCAGCCTTTCGGGCCGGGATTTCCCTGCATTTCCACAGCTTTCCGCCGGGCCTAATCGCGCGCCGGCAGGCCTTGTCCCCCCACCATTGATTTGTTACATCCCGCGCCGTTGATCCGGTCCGGCGCGTCTTGCGCCGATCCCAACAAAGCGCTCGTGGCGGAATTGGTAGACGCGCTGCCTTGAGGTGGCAGTGAGTAACATCGTGGGGGTTCGAGTCCCTCCGAGCGCACCACTACTCGATCCTGAAATCGCGGATCTCGGTTCCATTGCCCGCCCTGCGGCTGGATTCGGCAAGTCTCACTTTCCGGTTGGGTTTGACAGCCAGCGATCAGGCCACATGGAAAACGCCGGCATGCGCTTGACGTACGTGACCGCGCCCCGTGCGCTTGCCGGAATCGCCGACACATCCCGCGAACGAGTTTTGATCGACCTTGGTGATTTCATTGCTGAAGTCGAAGCCGGCGCTGGCAATGGTGCTTGCTAAACGTGAACGATGAAGTCGCTGGTATCCAAACTGCCGTAAGCGACGTTGCGAAGGATAATGCTGTCATTGCCATCGAGGGTAATCAGGGTGTCGTCGAGGCCGAGCGATGTCACATTATTCGTCAGGAAGGCGTTGATATTCGAGGAGTCGACGATCGAGGAAAGGGCGCTCAGATCGATGTGATCGATCCCGGCCGTGAAGTCGATGATCGTGTCATGATTGGAGTTGGCCACGAAGACGAACTGGTCCTCATAGCCGGTGCCGAACAGCACATCGTTTCCGGACGTGCTCCCCAGGGTCACCGCCGTATTCGCGGGCGGATCGACCACGTTGAAGATGAGATTCACGGTGTCGGTGGCGCCGGAGGCGTCGGCAACGGTCAGCGTGACCATATCGGTCTGTGGCGGCGTCGCGCCGGGATCATAGACGATGCCGGTGCCCAACGTCGTGTTGATGTCGGCGAGGGTGCCAGTGCCTGTCGCTGGCGTCACGCTGCTTCCGGGAGCGGCGGCCGTAGCCGTCGTGATCGTAAAGATTTCGGTGGACGATGCGTCCGCATCGGATACGGAAAGTCCGGTGACCGTCGTCGGGCCATTTCCGGAAGTCTGCAGATTGGCCGTTGAGATCACCGGCGCCGCGTCGTTGGTGCCGTGGATCGTGACGGTGACGAGCTGGCTTGCGGTGCCGTCGGAGGAGACGGCGGTGAAGCTGTCGGTGAGGGTGCCGTTGGGGCCGAGCTGCTGGATCGCGGCCTGGGTGTTGTCGGCGGTGTAGGTCCAGGTGCCATCGGCGGCGAGTATGAAGCTGCCGTAGCCGTTGCTGCCGGCGGTGCCGGCCTGCGCGGTGAAGTTGGACTGACCGGTATCGGCGTCGGCGATGGTGAGCTGGCCGGTGGCGTTGATGTGGTTGGTGCCATCGACCGCGACGTCTTCGGTGACGTCGCCGGAGGTGACGCCAGCGATCGTCGGCACGTCATTGGTGCCAGTGATTGTGATGGTCTCGGTCTGCGACACCGTTACGCCATGCGCATCCGTGACATCATAGGACACCACGATGACGGTCTGTACGCCGAAGGCGAGGTGATCGAACGCTGAATTGGCCGGGTCAATGGTGAGGGTACGGCCGTCGACACCGAGCGATATGCCGGCTGGTGGCGTTGCCGAGGCCGTTCCGCCGTCGACGGCGTAGGCCAGGCTGGCGACCGACAGCGTTGCGGTTTCACCATTGTCGACGTCGGTCGCACCGGCCAGCAGGTCCGCGGTGAAGGCGGTATCGCCTTCATTGGCGTCGTCGGTCAGAACAGCCGCAACAACCGGCGCGTCGTTGGTGCCGGTGATGGTGACATCGATGGTCCGATCGATCGTGCCGCCATGGCCGTCGTCCAGCGTGATGGTGAACTGCTCGGTCCTGGTCTCGTTCTCCGCGAGGTATTCCACCGCCGAGGCCGCGAGGCTGTAATTCCAGGTCACCACGCCGCCGAGGCCCGAGCCTGTGGTGTCCGTGGTTACGCTTGCGGTCAGCGTACCTAGCGCCCCGAGCGAGGGCACGATGGTCGGGTTGATGCCGTGGGTATCGGTGAGGTCGACATCGGTGAACGCAATCGTCCCGCTGTCGGTCAGATCGCCGGCCGGCGTGACCGCCTCGATCACCGCGCCGGTCACGTCCGAGA
>JBAQER010000661.1:0-15059 GCA_049286845.1 Bradyrhizobium sp. | reverse complement strand
CGGTGTCGGAATTGGGACGCCAAGTCTACCCGCAGTAATCTACCCGCCGCTCTTCTCGTTCTGGTCGTAGACCATCCGCGCCACCTGCGTCAGGCGTTCGCGGTCGCTGCTGCCGCTGACCACATAGGCCACGCCGCGGTCGGCCCAGAACAGCGCGCCGTCATTATCCTGCTTGGCATAACGCATCTGCGTCGTTTCGGCGTCGGCCTTGGCGGTGTAGATTGTGAAGCGTTCGCCCGAGGCGCTCTCATACATCAGGAATGACGCTGGTCCCGTAGGGCCGGGCAGCAGCCTGCCGCCGACCAGTTTCAACCCGGTGGCGTCGAGCTCGGGTGCGAACACCACCCAGCCGCAGCGCTTGGTCAGCCATGTCTGCAGATGCGCGCGCTCGCTGCCGGGCACCTCGACCGGATGACGAACCTCGACGACGTAGAGCCGGTGCGCGTCCAGCGCATCCACCGTGAAACTCTGAAACGCCGACGGCGAAGCGGCCACGCCACGCGCCAGCCAGCCGGTGCCGCCGCCGGCGATGAACGCCACCAGCGTGGCGGCGATCGCGCCATACATCCATTTGCGCGGCTGTTGCACCAGCCGTTCGATCTCGAGCCGCTTCGGCACCGGCTCGTCGGCGACCGCGTCGTAACGCGCATGCAGCGCTTCGGCCATCGCGCGCCACGATTGCACCCGCTCGGCATCGTCGGGATGCGCCGCGAGCCATGCCTCGACATCGCTGCGGCGCTCCGGCGGCAGTTCGTTGTCGACGAAGGCGTGCAGTTCGTCTTCGGTGACGGGAATTCTTGGCTCGGTCATGGTCGTTGTCTCTTCTGAAACGAAAGGTTCGCGGCTTCTCTGGAAATCACTTCGCTAGAGGTCATGGGCATGGGGCTCGCCATCATTTCACCCGCCGCAGCGCCGGCCGTTCGCCCTCGAGCGCGGCTTTGACATGGGCGCGGGCGCGGGCAAGCCGCGACATCACGGTGCCGATCGGCACGCCCTGGATGTCGGCGACCTCGCGGTAGCTCAATCCCTCCAGCATCACCAGCAGTAGCACCGAGCGCTGCTCCTCGACCAGCGTGGCGAGCGCGCGGGCGATGTCGC
This sequence comes from Bradyrhizobium sp., assembly GCA_049286845.1. Lineage (GTDB taxonomy): Bacteria > Pseudomonadota > Alphaproteobacteria > Rhizobiales > Xanthobacteraceae > Bradyrhizobium. The sequence continues at coordinate 13,961 of JBAQER010000661.1, read as the reverse complement.
GGCCTTCGGCCTCGGTGCCGCTGGCGTCGGGATTGTTGTCGAGCAGCGGCATGAATTGCGGCCGCCGCGCCAGCGACCGCCGCCGGTTCTTGTTGAGGTTGGTCAGGATGGTGTAGAGCCAGCTCCTGACATCGCCGCCGAGAAACAGCCGCTCCGACCGCAAGGCCCGCACCAACGTGTCCTGCACCAGGTCGTCGGCGACATCGGCATCGCGCGCCAGCGCGCGCGCATAGCGGCGCAGGGCCGGAATCATGGCTTCGACACTCTGACGAAATGCGCTCATCGACATCGGTCTCGGGTTGCTGCGGCCGGCATCCGGATCAACGCGAACGCCTACCACAACATAACACCCGAATGACGGGACTATTCCGGCTGTCAAGGCGGCGCGCCGGCAGCCTGAACCGGGGTGAATTTGGGCTGTACCGGCCGGGAGGGCTGGTGTACCTCCAAACCCCCGGGAAAGCTCGATTGGAAACCCCAGATGTCGCAAAATTCAGGTCTGATGCAAGGTCTCATGCAAGGCAAGCGCGGCGTGGTGCTGGGCGTCGCCAACAACCGTTCGATCGCCTGGGGCATCGCCAAGGCCTGCCGGGCGGCGGGCGCCGAGATCGCGCTGACCTGGCAGGGCGACGCGCTGAAGAAGCGGGTCGAGCCGCTGGCCAAGGAGCTCGGCGGTATCCTGCTCGGTCACTGCGACGTCACCGATCCCTCGACCATCGACGCGGTATTCGAGGTGCTGCGGGAGAAATGGGGCAAGATCGACTTCGTGGTCCACGCCATCGCCTTTTCCGACAAGGACCAGCTCGACGGCCGCTATCTCGAAACCACCGCCGACAATTTTTCGAAGACCATGCTGATCAGCTGCTACTCGCTGACCGCGATCGCGCAGCGCGCCGAAAAGCTCCTGGTCGACGGCGGCTCGATCGTGACGCTGACCTATTACGGCGCCGAGAAGTGGATGCCGCATTACAACGTGATGGGCGTCGCCAAGGCCGCCCTCGAGGCCAGCGTGCGCTATCTCGCCGCCGATCTCGGCGAGAAGAACATCCGCGTCAACGCGATCTCGGCCGGACCGATCAAGACGCTGGCGGCGTCGGGCATCGGCGACTTCCGCTATATCCTGAAGTGGAACGAGTACAACGCGCCGTTGCGGCGCACCGTCTCGATCGAGGAAGTCGGCGACAGCGCGCTCTATCTGCTGTCGGACATGTCGCGCGGCGTCACCGGCGAGGTGCATCACGTCGATTCCGGCTACCACGTCGTCGGCATGAAGCGTCCGGATGCGCCGGATACCTCGCTGAGCAATGCGCTGAGCAAGGAATAGCCGTAAGCCTTCGATGTCCGTGTCTGTCATCTACTACATCCGCCACGGCGAAACCGCATGGAATGCGGCAGGCCGCTTCCAGGGCTCGCGGGATATTCCGCTCAACGACATCGGCCGCACCCAGGCGGTTGCCGCCGGCGGCATCCTCGCCGATCTCTTGGCGCAGAACGGCCACGCGGCGTCCGCGCTGCCGTTCGTGGCGAGCCCGCTCGGCCGCGCCCGGATGACCATGGAGCTGGTCCGCGGAGCGATGCAGCTGCCGCACCACGATTACGCCGTCGACGACCGCCTGCGCGAGATCGGCTATGGCCAATGGGAGGGCCTGACGCTGCCCGAGATGGCGCAACACGACGCCGTGACCTTCGCCGCCCGCAGCCAAGACAAATGGGGCGTCGCCGCGCCTGCGGGCGAGAGCTACGCCAGCGTCGCCTTGCGCATGCGCGAGTGGTTCGACGCGCTTGCCGGCGACACCGTCACGGTCGCCCATGGCGGCACCATGCGGGCGCTGATGGTCGCACTCGGCATTTCGACGCCGCTTGAGGCCTCGGAAATCCCGATCGGGCAGGGCGTGGTCTATGTGTTCAGCGAGGGTAGGCTGACGAGGCACGGGTGAATTCTTCTGTTCCCTCTCCCGCTTGCGGGGGAGGGTGCCGAGCAAAGCGAGGCGGGTGGGGGTTCTCTCCGCGAATTCCATCGCGGAGAGAGCCCCACCTCAATCCCAAGGGTAAAGGTGGGGGCCGCCGCGGACGCCGGCGCCAGCCGTTCCCCCACCCCAACCCTCCCCCGCAAGAGCGGGAGAGGGGGCGCACCACCGATGCGGCGCCGGCGTGGTTAACTCGGGTCATTTGACCGCTTGAACCACGCGCGTTACGACAATCCGCATGGCTGCGGAATTTCAGCAGCCCTGCGGATTGTACGAAAATGTCCTTCAACACCTTCGGCCACCTGTTCCGGGTCACGACCTTTGGCGAGAGCCACGGGATCGCGATCGGTTGCGTGGTCGATGGTTGCCCGCCGCTGTTGCCGCTGACCAACGAGGACATCCAGCGCGATCTCGACCGCCGCCGTCCCGGCCAGTCGCGCTTCACCACCCAGCGCCAGGAGGCGGACGCGGTGAAGATCCTGTCCGGCGTGATGGCGCATCCGGAGACCGGCGCGCAGGTGACGACCGGCACGCCGATCGCGCTTTTGATCGAGAACACCGACCAGCGCTCGAAGGACTATTCCGAGATCAAGGACAAGTTTCGCCCCGGCCACGCCGACTTCACCTATGAGGCGAAATACGGCCTGCGCGATTATCGCGGCGGCGGGCGTTCCTCCGCGCGGGAAACCGCGACCCGCGTTGCCGCCGGCGCCATCGCGCGAAAAATCCTGCCCGGCGTGACCGTGCGCGGCGCGCTGGTGCAGATGGGCCCGCACAAGATCGATCGCGACAAATGGGACTGGGACGAGATCGCGCGCAATCCGTTCTTCTGCCCGGACAAGGACAAGGCCGCATTCTTCGAAGGCTATCTCGACGGCATCCGCAAGAGCGGCTCGTCGATCGGCGCGGTCATCGAGGTCGTCGCCGAAGGCGTGCCGGCGGGATTGGGCGCGCCGATCTACGCCAAGCTCGATTCCGATCTGGCGGCGGCGCTGATGAGCATCAACGCGGTGAAGGGCGTCGAAATCGGCGCCGGTTTTGGTGCTGCCGAACTATCCGGCGAGGAAAACGCCGACGAGATGCGGATGGGCAACCAGGGCGTCAGCTTCATGTCCAATCATGCCGGCGGCGTCCTCGGTGGCATCTCCACCGGCCAGCCGGTGGTGGCGCGCTTCGCCGTGAAGCCGACCTCGTCGATTTTGTCGCCGCGCCGCACCGTCGATCGCAGCGGCGCCGACACCGACATTCTGACCAAGGGCCGCCACGACCCTTGTGTGGGAATCCGCGCGGTGCCGGTCGGCGAAGCCATGATGGCCTGCGTGCTGGCGGACCATTTCCTAAGGCACCGCGGGCAGGTGGGCGGTTAGAGCCGGTAGGGCATGCGGACGCCAGGATCTCCGGCTGTGAAGTCCTTGGTATTTCGTGTGACCAGAAGCATCGCGTGGACCTGCGCCGTTGCCCAGATAATGGCGTCGGGCAATTTGATGTGATGGTTGCGGCGCAGGCTGACCGCACGCTCTGCAATCGCTTCGTCGAGCGCAATGACATCGAAAGTACTCAGAAAGGCGCGCGTCGTCTCCTCGACATCGTCGGTAGCGCCAACCATCACCTCCATCCATGTGACGATACTGACGGCTTTCTCCGTGTAGCGTCGAAGTTCAGTGCGAGCCTGGGGAACGGCATTGAGGTAGTCGACGAGAATGTTGGTGTCGAGCAGCGCTTTCACCATTCGCCACGCACTTTTTCCTGATAGGCCAAGCCGTCCACCTTGCGTTTGCCCCATAGGCCGAACGCATCGCCCGCCTGTTTGTCGCGTCGCTTTCCGAGATAGTCATCGATTGCCTGACGGATCAGGGATGCGCGAGATCGCTTCTCCTTTTTTGACAGTTCGTCCAGCGCTTGAATCTGGCTATCGCCGAGGTCAACCAGCGTCCGCATCGTCTTCTCCGATATATGACATCTATATCATATATCATTTGCCGGAAAGTTCAACCTGATATTCTCGAAGGATCATCCCTCGCGACTGGCCGGCCGACAGCAAGCCAGGAACGTCGGAGACGGCAATACCGGCGCTGAAACGCAATGCGTTCGTCTCGCCTTGACGTCCCGGAAACTTGCTCCGCAAATGGACCCCTCATGAACGCATCGGAACTGCAGAAAATTACCGACTGGCTGATCGATGGCGCGCGGTCGGCGGGCAGCCCGCTCAGGGTGATGGCGGAGACCTGGGAACGCCTGGTGCAGGCGGGCTTGCCGCTCTGGCGGGTCGGCGTCTTCATCCGGACGCTGCATCCCGATATTTTCGGTCGCAACTTCATCTGGCGGCCCGGCGCCGAGGTCGAAATGGGCACGGTTGATTTCGATGTTCTGGATTCGCCGCAATTTCAAAACAGCCCGCTGGCCATCGTCTTCACCCAGGGAATAGAGGTGAGGGCCCGCGTCGACGACCCCGAGAGCAAACGCTTCCCGATCATCGAGGACATGCGCGCCGAAGGCGTCACCGATTATATCGCGCTGCCGCTGCTGTTCACCGACGGCTCGATCCACGCATCGAGCTGGACCACGAAGCAGCCGGGCGGCTTCACCGACGAACAGTTGAGCGCATTGCGGTCGGTGATCCCGCCGCTGGCGCGGGTAACCGAAATCATCAGCCTGCGCCGCACCGCGTCGATCCTGCTCGACACCTATGTCGGCAACCGCGCCGGCGCGCGGATTCTGGGCGGCCAGATTCGCCGCGGCCATACCGATACGATGGATGCGGCGATCTGGCTGTCGGATCTGCGCGGCTTCACCGCGTTGTCGGACCGGCTGCCGGCCGAAACCGTGGTGGATATCCTCAACGGCTATTTCGACTGCCAGGTGTCGTCGATCCGGAATCACGGCGGCGAAGTCCTGAAGTTCATGGGCGACGGGCTGCTCGCGGTGTTTCCGATCGACGAATATGTCGGCGATGTCCACAAGGTCTGCGGAAGCGTGCTGGAAGCCGCCCGCGAATCCCGCGCCAGAGTCGAGGCGATGCAATACCCCGTCGGCGAGGCCGTCGAGCGCTTCCGCTTCGGCGTCGCGCTGCATGTGGGACGAATTCTTTACGGCAATATCGGCGGCGGCGACCGGCTCGACTTCACCTGCATCGGTCCCGCCGTCAATCTGGCGGCAAGGCTGGAAAAGATCGCAGGCCGGCTCGGCCGCACCGTGGTGGCGTCGGCTGGATTCGCAAGGATCTGCGCCGGCAGCTGGGACGATCTCGGCGAGTTCCCGATCGCAGGTTTTTCGAAGGCCGAGCGTGTCTATGGGCTGATCGACGAGACGGCCGCGGCCTAGGCTGCGCCGCGGAGGTAGGATTGCTTCAGACCAAAGGTGAGGATCAGCAGGGTGATCCAGAGCCGCAGCATCGCGAAGGAGAAGATGAAGACGAAATAGATCAGGTTCTTGATGAACTGGCTGGCGGAAGAGACCTGCCAGAAATTCCAGATCGCGCTGCGCACCCAGCCCTGGACGAGGCCGAGCCCGAGATAGACGCAACCGAGCACGATTACCGCGGCGCCGACCCAAAGGCCGCGCCGGGCGAGTTCGCCGAGCGCCCTCACGAAACTGACCTGACCGTGATTGCGCTCGGCGTCGACGATCATGAGCAGGACGAGGGCCGCGATGGTCGCACTCCAGAACTTGCCGATATTCGTCCACTGGTCGAACGCCATGCCGTCGAGCCCGCTCATCATGTAGGGAGCGAACGATTTGTATCCTGCCGCGAGCAGCGCGCAGGCCACCGCGAACATCAGCAGCGCGATCCGCCACAGCACCGCCTTCGACAGTCTGAACTGTTCGGTGAATTCGAGCTCGCCGAGATTGGTCTGGCCGTCGTTAAGTTCGATCGAGCGTTGCGCCACGACCAGGAACGCATGCAGTACGGCGATGCTGGCCACGACGATGGCCGGAAACGCCACCGCCCCGCCGCCGAACGCGATCACGCGCATCGCCGCGGCCATCACCAGCCAGGGCAACGCTTCGAGGAAGCGGAATGGCCCGAACGAAACCTGGGGGAGAGATTGCTGCCGGAGCTGCTTGCGGAGCGCGGTGGTCATGGCGCGACCATGCCAGCCGAACCTGAAAACTCGGTGCGAGTGGTCGGTAAAATTGAAACTAAAACGGGAAGCCGTCCGCTATTCCTCGGGCTCTGTAGTGAACAGCAGCGGATAACCCTTGGCGCGGCCGGCGTCGGTGGCGCGCGTCGCCTTGGTCTCGGCGACGTCCTTGGTGAAGACGGCGACCACGCAGACGCCGCGCCGGTGCGCCGTTATCATCACCTTGTGGGCCTGATCCTCGGTCATGTGGAATTCCGCCTTCAGGACGGTGACGACGAATTCGCGGGGCGTGTAGTCGTCGTTGACCAGGATGACCTTGTGCAGGCGCGGCCGTTCGGTCTTGGTCTTGACCTTGGTTTTCGGCTTGGTGACGGCGTCGATCATTCCGGCAGGCTCTCCCGACGGCGCCGCGCGCGGCGATCAGTTGGCGCGGCACTCCGAAAGGCGCGGTGTCATGGATCGATCGCCGCGACTGACGGCCGTCTCGATCAGTTTACAGGTTCTCGGCCTGTCCTGGAACCGGGCATTGTCGGACGGTTTTGCGCGGCCGCCTCGCGCAGCAGGGCGAGCGATTGGGCCTTGCTGGCGAGCGGTATTGCGCGCGCCACTGCGTCACCGCCGGATTCGTTCCATCCGGTCATTGCGGCGGCGGGCGCCGACTAACCTGATTGTGTAGGGACAACCGATGTTCCCGCTTTTCGGAGGCCGGTTTGCGTGTCACGATCACCTCATACGACGGGAGGGCAGCCGATGCGCTGGTGTGTCTCGATCGGGGCGGTGCTTGTCGCAGGCGCCATGGCTGGAGGCGACGTCGCGGGGATCGCCGCGCCGAACCCCGGCAACCAGCTCGGCCATCAGCTCGCCGGCAACGAGGCCAATCCGTCCGTCGACGTCGAGCTGATCCTTGCTGTGGATGTTTCCTATTCGATGGATATGGACGAGCTCGCGCTTCAACGCGAGGGTTACGCGCAAGCCATCGTCTCCAGGGAATTTCTGCAGGCGCTGAAGACCGGCCCGAACGGCAAGATCGCGGTGACCTATTTCGAATGGGCGGCCTCGGGCGACCAGAAGATCATCATTCCCTGGCGGGTGATCGACGGCCCGGAAACGGCGGATGCCGTCGCCAACGAGATCATGAAGACGCCGATCCGCCGGGCGTCGCGCACCTCGATCTCGGGCGCGATCAATTTCGCGATGCCGCTGTTCGACGAGAACCCGCATCGCGGCTTGAGGCGCGTGATCGATATTTCCGGTGACGGGCCCAACAACAACGGCTCGCCGGTCACGGCCGCGCGGGATGCCGCGCTGGAGAAGGGGATCATCATCAATGGCCTGCCGATCATGGTGAAGGAGCCGTCCTATTCGACGATGGATATCGACCACCTCGATTTCTATTACGAGGACTGCGTGATCGGCGGCCCGGGCTCGTTCGTGGTGACGATCAAGGAGCGCGACAAGTTCAAGGAGGCGATCCGGACCAAGCTCGTGCTCGAGGTCGCCGGGCGGACGCCCGAGCGCCCGATCGTCCCGGTGGCTTCGAAGGAGCCTCGGGTCAATTGCATGATCGGCGAGAAGATCTGGCAGGACAGGTGGGGAAGGTGATCTCTGGCGCGTGAACTTCAGCGTGTGAACTTCGCCACCAGTTCGACATGCGAGGTGTGGCGGAACTGGTCGACCGGCGTTACGCTCTGCATCGTGTAACCGCCATCGACCAGGATCCGGGCGTCGCGGGCAAACGTCGCGACGTTGCAGGACACCGCGACCACGACCGGAATCTTGCTGGCGGCAAGCTGCCTGGCTTGCGCCTCGGCGCCCTGCCGCGGCGGATCGAACACGACGGCGTCGTAGTCGCGCAATTCCGGCGGCATCAGCGGCCGCCGGAACAGGTCGCGCGCCTCGGCCCTGACCGGTTTGAGGCCGGGCGTCGAGGTCGCCGCCTTCTGCAGCGCCGTGACCGCGCCGGCATCGCTGTCGAAGGCATCAACCCGCGCCTTCGCCGCCAGCCTCAGCGCAAAGGGCCCGACCCCGCAAAACAGGTCGGCGATATGCTTGGCGCGGTTGCAGCGTTCCGATACCAGCGCCGCCAGCGTCTCCTCGCCGGCAACGGTCGCCTGCAGGAACGAACCCGGCGGCAGGGTGACCCGTGCGGACCCGATCGCGATCGTCGGCGGGGTCCGCATCAGCACCAGCTCGCCGTGGCGCGTCAGCCGCGCCAGCCGATGTTGCTCGGCCAGGCGCGACAGCGTTGCGATCATGGCCGGCGGCAGCGGCCCGGAGCCGCGCACGTCGACGTCGAGTCCGCTGTCGGTCATGGTGATCTGGATGTCGAGCGGTTTTCCGACCGCGATCAATGGCTCGGCCAAGGCCCAGGCCGCATCGAGCGCGCCGCTCAGGCCGGGATCGAGAATCGGGCAATGGTCGATCGGAATGACGTCGTGCGAACCCGCCGCGGTGTAGCCCACCCTGAGCACCTCGTGCGTGCCCATCCGGGCATGCAGCGTGATCCGCCGGCGGCCGAGGCCATGGGCATCGATCAGCGGGTCCACCTCGCAGTCGAGCCTGGAGCGCGCCAGCGTCTCGACCACCATCTCGCGCTTCCAGGCGCGGTAGCGTTCGCCCTGCCAGTGCTGGATCGCGCAGCCGCCGCAGATGGCGAAATGCGGGCAGAATGGCGTGATCCGGTCCGGGTTCGCGACGTTGACCTGCAGCAGGCGGCGGCGATCGGGGTGACCCGGCACCGGCGCCACCTCGATTGTCTCGCCGGGAAGCGCATACGGCACATAGATCGACTGCCCGCCGACGACGGCGACGCCGTCGCCGTGATGGCCGACGTGGTCGATGGTGAGGTGCTCAACCACGGCGCGCGCCGATGAAGAATTCGATGTTGCCGTCGCCGCCTGCGATCGGTGACGGAAATACCTGGATATCGGTGCAGCCGAGCGAGGCGGCAAACGCCGCGACGTCGTCGCAGACTTGCTTGTGCACGGTGGCGTCACGGATGATGCCGCGCTTGGAATGTTTTCGCGGCGCCTCGAATTGCGGCTTGATCAATGCCAGCAGATGCATCGGCGCTGCCGCCAGCGACAGCGCCACCGGCAGCACGGCCTTCAGGGAAATGAAACTGACATCGATGACGACGATGTCCGGCCGCGCCGGCAGGCGCTTGCCTTCAAAATTGCGAATGTCGGTCTCTTCCATGGAGACGATCCTGGGATGCCCGCGCAGCGAAGGATGCAGTTGGCCGTGGCCGACATCGATCGAGAACACCAGGCTGGCGCCGTTGGCGAGCAACACCTCGGTGAAGCCGCCGGTCGATGCGCCGACGTCGAGGCAGACGTGATCCTCGATTTCGATCGGATATCGTTCCAGCGCGCCCGCCAGCTTGACGCCGCCGCGCGAGACGAAGGGATGCGCGGGCTGCGCCTTTATCACTGCGTCGGCTGGAATCGTTTCGGAGGGCTTGGCGACCTGCTTGTCATTGGCGGTGACGAGGCCGGCTTCGATCGCGGCCTGCGCCCGCGCCCGGCTCTCGAACAGGCCGCGCTCGACCAGCAGCATGTCGGCGCGCTTGCGGGCAGGGGGGAGGCTGCGGTCGCGCTTGGCCACGGTCAACTCGATTTACGCGCATGGGCCGGAGACAACCGCTCGGCCGCCATGCGCACGCAAGCCTCGAATGCGGTGAGATCGCGCCAGAGGTCTGCGGGCGCCTGCTGTGGCGTCACCAGCGCGCAGCCGTACAGATCGAGCGCATGGATCATCATCAGATTGTCGGTCAGCCCGAAATCCTCGACGGTCAGGCCGTGCCGATCGATCAGGCGTCCATCGCGCGAATTCACGCCGGTGAGTTCGCGGACGCGATCGGCGTAGGACGAGGGATGATTGGAGTAACCTAAACAGAGCTTGCCGCGCCCCGCCATATAGCCGAGCTCGTAGACGGTGCCGGCATCCGCGCCCGGCCCGCGAAACGGCGTGAGGTTGGCGATAACGGCGTCGGCCTCGATCATCATGGCCTCGTTGCCTTTGAAGATATTGAGCGAGGCATCGCCTGCCGTCACGTCGACCGCGTTATCCAGCGGATAGAGCCCGGTCAGGCCATGGCGCGCACAAACTTTCGCCTTGCGCCTTCCGATATCAAGGGCGTCGGGCAGAAAAACGTCGGGACCGGCGAGGTAAATCTTCATTTCGATTGAAGCAGCAGATGGCCTCGTGGTTCGAGAGGCGCAGCGTCGCTGCGCTCCTCACCATGAGGGTTTAGGACCTCATCCTGAGGAGCCCGCTCTCGCGGGCGTCTCGAAGGATGAGTCCACCGGACCGTCAGGCCAGCTTCACCGTTTCGGCCTTGAAGTCCTTGCCGAGCGTCTCGAACACCTTGGCGACGATGCCCTTGGCGTCGAGGCCGGCGCGGCCATACATCGCGGCCGGCGTATCGTGGTCGAGGAACACGTCGGGCAGCACCATCGCCCGCATCCGCAAGCCGCCATCGAGCATGCCGTTATCGGCCAGCAACTGCATGACGTGGGAGCCGAAGCCGCCGATCGAGCCTTCCTCGATGGTGAGCAGGACTTCGTGCTCGCGCGCGAGTTTCAGGATCATGTCGACGTCGAGCGGCTTCATGAAGCGCGCATCGGCGATCGTGGTGGAGAGGCCAAGGGCGGCGAGTTCGTCGGCGGCCTTTTCGCATTCGGCCAGACGGGTGCCGAACGACAGCAGCGCGATCTTGGAGCCCTCGCGGACGATGCGGCCCTTGCCGATCTCGAGGGGAATGCCGACTTCGGGCATTTCGACGCCGCGGCCTTCGCCGCGCGGATAGCGCAGCGCGCTCGGACGGTCGTTGATCGCCACTTGCGTCGCGACCATGTGGACCATCTCGGCCTCGTCGGAAGCCGCCATGATGACGAAGTTGGGCAGGCAGCCCAGATAGGCATTGTCGAACGAGCCGGCATGGGTGGCGCCGTCGGCGCCGACGAGGCCGGCGCGATCGATGGCGAAGCGTACCGGCAGGCTCTGGATCGCCACGTCATGGACGACCTGGTCGTAGCCGCGCTGCAGGAAGGTCGAATAGATCGCGCAGAACGGCTTGTAGCCTTCGGTCGCAAGACCGGCGGCGAAGGTCACCGCGTGCTGCTCGGCGATGCCGACATCGAAAGTGCGGGTCGGGAAAGCCTTGGCGAAAATATCGATCCCGGTGCCGGACGGCATCGCCGCGGTAATGCCGACGATCTTGTCGTCCTTCTCGGCTTCCTTGACGAGGCTCTGGCCGAACACGTTCTGATAGGCGGGCGCGTTCGGTTTTGATTTCGCCTGGGTACCCGTCGCGACGTCGAACTTCACCACCGCATGATACTTGTCGGCGGAGGCTTCCGCCGGGCCGTAGCCCTTGCCCTTCTGCGTCACGACATGGACCAGGATCGGGCCGGTCTCCATGTCGCGGACGTTCTTCAGCACCGGAAGCAGATGGTCGAGGTTGTGGCCGTCGATCGGGCCGACATAGTAGAAGCCGAGCTCCTCGAACAGCGTGCCGCCGTCCATCATGAAGCCACGGGAATATTCTTCGACACGATTGGCGCGGTTGGCGATTATCTTCGGCAGATGGTTGCCGAGCTGCTTGGCGGCCTCGCGCAGTGTGCGATAGGTTTTGCCGGAGTAGAGCCGCGACAGATAGGCCGACATCGCGCCGACCGGCGGTGCAATCGACATGTCGTTGTCGTTGAGGATGACGATCAGCCGGGAATTCATCGCGCCGGCATTGTTCATGGCCTCATAGGCCATGCCCGCGGACATAGCACCGTCGCCGATCACGGCGATGACGTTGTTCTTGCCGCCGGAGAGGTCGCGCGCCACCGCCATGCCGAGGGCGGCGGAGATCGAGGTCGAGGAGTGGGCGGCGCCGAACGGATCGTAATCGCTTTCGGTGCGCTTGGTGAAACCGGACAGCCCGCCGCCGGTACGCAGCGTGCGGATGCGGTCCCTGCGGCCGGTCAGAATCTTGTGCGGATAGGCCTGATGGCCGACGTCCCAGATCAGGCGGTCGCGCGGGGTGTCGAAGATGTAATGGATCGCCGTGGTCAGCTCGACGACGCCGAGGCCGGCGCCGAAATGTCCGCCGGTGACTGAGACGGCATCGATGGTTTCCTGGCGCAGTTCGTCGGCGACCTGCCGCACCTGCTCGACCTTGAGCCGGCGCAGATCGTCCGGGGTGCGGATCGTGTCGAGGAGCGGTGTCTTGCTAAATGTCGTCACAGCGATATTCCAATTTTGCATGTCGGGAAAAACCGCCCGACGTAAGATGGGTTGCGCAATATCAGCGCAGCGAAGACCCGGGCGCCGGGTGCTTTTGACAGCCTAGTCGCGCTCCGGATCGGTCAATGTGATATGCATCACCTTTGGCGGCTTCGCCCTTCCCAGTCAATTTTATCTGCTATTTGAAGCGCTTACCGTCGCCGGAAATCGAGGGGTGGCCGCCTTCAATAGCCCATAGGGAACAAGCTTTACACTAAAGCTGCGGCCAAAGCCAACCCGCCGGGGCCACAGGGGTGGGGTGGATCAGGTCCGGAAAGGGCCGAATTTCAACCCCGGCGGCGCGCAGAAGGTTCCCTCCCGCTCAAATCGGCGGCATCCGCGCGACCGGACACGGCGGATTCGAGCCTTTTCCAGGCCCGTTCCCGGGCGGCGTCGCCGCCGGTGGCGACCGCCAGGGCCGCCTCGGGCAGCGCCATGCGCTCGCGCAAAGGGATCGGCCCGCAGACGATCATGAAGAAGTCGTAGGCGTGCGGCTGCTCGTTGGCCATGACGAACTGGAAATGGACCCGGAAGAACTTCCAGCGGAACGCGTTGTAGTGCTCCGGTTTGATGATTTCACGGAACCGGACCGCCACGATGGTGGGGTTGCGTCTGGCGGCGCCGGCGTCGATGCCATGGCCGGCGACCGGATCGAACGGAAAGAAATTCATCACGTCCTTGCGCGACTGGCAGTCGATCCAGTCGATCGAAGGCTCGACCGCCAGCTGCCGCAGATGGTCGCGGAAATCCTGCGACGCCGCGTGAAAACCGACGATCGGGAAATTGCCGCCGACGGTAAACAGGACAATGCGCGGGCCATGCCGGCCGAGGCCTGGGTCGAGCCTGAGCGCGCGCGCCAGGATTTCGGTCCCCAGAAACGATCCCGAACTGTGGCCGACGATCACGATTTCCTCGGCGTCGCTGGAGCGTGCTGTCTTGACGAGGTATTGCGCAAAGCGGTCGATGCGCTGGTCCCATTCCGGCCGCTGGCGGTGCGAGAATTCCCAGGTCCAGATCGTGTCGGACAGCAGATACAGCAAATAGGTCGCGTTTTCCGTGTATTTCAGCAGCGAGCCGAGCAGGGCGACGAACACGGCCGCCGCCGCGGCCATGCTGAACAGGTTGGGGACGCCGAGCGCTTCCAGGCCTTTCGCGCAGGCGAAGGCAACGCCGAGCGACCCCAGCGCCTCGAGCAACAGCAGGAAATGCGGGTAGGTGATGAAGGTCGCGAATCTCCAATTTGCCCGCCAGAATCGTGCAATCGTGCCGCGGAACACCAGGCGCCAGTAGATCCAGACGGCATGAAAAACCGTACTCCAGATCGGCGCGGCGAGGTCGCGCTGGATCAGGTCTTCGAAGCGCAGGAAATCGTAACTGGTGCGGGTCTGCCAGTCGCCGGCCTTGGTCTCGATGGTCCAGGATGCGGTCTCGCCGTCGGATGAACTCTGCGGGCGGCTGATGGTGGCGCCGAGCTGGTACAGCCGGCCGAACTTCCGCAGCTCGGTCCTGAACATGCGGTAATACTGCGCGAGCCCGCGCGGATCGTATCCCTGCACATAGATGATATGGCGGTGCTGAACACGCACGTAAAAGTGGTCCCCGGACTAATGCCGCCGATTTGAAGTTCCTGCAC
>JBAQER010000660.1:0-7900 GCA_049286845.1 Bradyrhizobium sp. | reverse complement strand
CGCCCGCGTGCTGGCCGGCCTGCCGGACATCACGCTGGTCGGCGTCGTCGATCCCCTGCAGGCCCATCGGACGCGTGCGACGGACCTGACCGGCTGCCGCACCTTCTCAAGCCTGGACGATTTGATCGCGGAAGGCGTCGAAGCGGTGACCATTGCCGCGCCGACGCACCTCCATCACGAGGTCGCGCTCGCCTGCATCGCGCACGGGATTCATATCCTCGTCGAGAAGCCGATCGCGCCCTCGGTCGCGGAGGGACGGGAGATCGTCGCCGCGGCCCACCGTGCCGGCGTGACGCTGATGGTGGGACATGTCGAACGGTTCAACCCGGCGGTTGCCGCCATCAAGAAGGCGCTGTCGGGCGAAGACATACTTTCGATCGCGATCACGCGCGTCGGCCCGTTCCCGCCGCGGATGTCGAATGTCGGGGTAGTGATCGACCTTGCCGTGCACGACATCGATCTGATTCGCTGGTTCACCGAGTCCGATATCGTCGAGGTGCAGCCGCAACTTTCCAGCGCCGTCGCCGAGCGCGAGGATATCGCGCTGTTGCAGTTCCGCACCGCCTCCGGCGTGCTCGCGCACATCAACACCAACTGGCTGACGCCGTTCAAGGCGCGCAGCGTCACGGTCGCGACCCGCGGCAAATATGTGATGGGCGATCTCTTGACCCGTCAAGTCACCGAGTGCTTCGGCTTCAAGCCGGACGGCAGCTATTCGATGCGCCATCTGCCGGTCGGCCATGACGAGCCGTTGCGCGCCGAACTGATCGCGTTCCTTCATGCGGTGCGTTCCGGCAACGTGCCGGCGGTGACCGGCGATGAAGGCGTCGCCAGTCTCGAAATCGCGATTCAATGCCTGGAAACTCCGGCAAAGCCGACCGCAGCCTCAGCAGCCCTCAAGGGGCCGCGCCGCGTCGTCGGCTAGCAATCGCGCGCCGATGTCCCACTCTCGATCTCCGCAAGGCTCCATGAACCAGCACCTGCGTCCAGAACCCGTTCCCTTCATCGACATCGCCGCGCAGCGCCGCCGGCTCGGCTCGTCCATCGACGAGGCGGTTTCCCGCGTGCTGACGCATTGCCAGTTCATCAACGGTCCGGAAGTGACCAAGCTCGAGGCTACGCTCGCCGAGTTCAGCGGGGCAAAGCATGTCGTGAGCTGCGCCAGCGGCACCGATGCGCTGCTGATGGTGCTGATGGCCATGGATGTCGGCCGCGGCGATGCGGTGTTCTGTCCGTCGTTTACGTTTTGCGCGACCGGCGAGGCGGTGGCGCTGACGGGCGCTACGCCGGTGTTCGTCGACGTCGATGAAGCGACCTTCAACATGGACGTGGGCTCGCTGAAGCGCGGCATCGCGGCCGCGACGAGACTCGGCCTCAAGCCGAGGGCGGTGATTCCGGTCGACCTGTTCGGGCAAAGCGCCGACCATGACGCCATCGGTGGGATCGCGGCAGCCGAGGGCATGTTCGTGCTCGATGACGCGGCACAGGCTTTCGGCGCCAGCTACAAGGGCCGCCGCCTCGGCACCGCGGGCCTCGCTACCGCGACCAGCTTCTTCCCCGCAAAACCGCTCGGATGCTTCGGCGACGGCGGCGCGATCTTCACCGACGATGCGAAACTCGCGGACACGCTGCGCAGCGTTCGCGTACACGGCCAGGGGTCGGACAAATACGACAACGTCCGCCTCGGGCTCACCGCGCGGCTCGACACCATGCAGGCGGCGATCCTGATCGAGAAACTGAAGATTTTCGAGGACGAGATTGCCGCGCGCAACCAGGTAGCCGAGCGCTATGCGCGAGGCCTCGGCAACGTGGTGACGGTGCCGCGTCTCGCCAGCGGGTGCACCTCGGTCTGGGCGCAATACACCATCCGGCTGCCGAAAGGCTGCGACCGCGACGGTTTCGCGGCCGCACTCAAGGCGCAGGGCATTCCGACCGCGATCTATTATCCGAAATCGATGCACCAGCAGACCGCCTACCGGCATTTCCCGGTCGCCGACGGCGGCCTGCCGGCGTGCGAAAGGCTTTCGGACGATGTCATCAGCCTGCCGATGCATGCCTATCTCGACGAATCGACGCAGGAGCGGGTCATCGGGGCTGTGCGCGGCGCGGTTAGCGCATGATCCCGACCTGAAGGGCCGCGTTGGCGCAAAGTGGCGTCCGGTTTTCGGAAAAGATCATGCTCAACGAAAGAATCACCTGATTTCGCCGTTTTGCAGCGCCGCCGCTTGCTGTAGAAGCGGCTGATGCTCGGACGTATCTTCACCGTCGGCGGCTTTACGCTCCTTTCGCGGCTGACCGGCTTCGCGCGCGACATCATGCTCGCCGCGATTCTCGGCGCCGGTCCGGTGGCGGATGCGTTCTTCGTGGCGTTGCGGCTGCCCAATCATTTTCGCGCGATCTTCGCCGAGGGCGCCTTCAATGCGGCGTTCGTGCCAGCCTACGCCCATGTCCACGGCGAACGCGGCGCGGCGTCGGCGCGATTGTTCGCCGACCGCATCTTCACCCTGCTGTTTCTGACGCAACTGGTCCTGCTGGTCGTCGCATGGCTCTTCATGCCGCAGGTGATCGCCGTCCTGGCGCCGGGATTTACCGACGACCCGGCCCGCGGCGAGCTCGCGATCGCGCTGACCCGGATCACCTTTCCCTATCTGCTGCTGGTGACGCTGGTGACGCTCTATGGCGGCATGCTCAATGTGATGCACCGCTTCGCCAGCGCAGCGGCGGCGCCAATCTTCCTCAATCTGTCGATGATGGCGACGCTGGCGCTGGCGGCGTTCTTTCCCGGCGCCGGCCATGCGGCGGCGTGGGGCGTGTTGATCGCGGGCTTCCTCGAATTCTTCCTGCTGGCGGGCGACGCGGCCAAGAGCGGCATCCTGCCGCGGTTCGCACCGCTCAAGCTCGACGAGGATGTCCGCGCCTTCTTTCGCGCGCTGGGGCCCGCGACGCTGGGTTCGATGGGAACGCAGGTCGCGCTGTTTGCCGACACCATCATCGCGACGTTCCTGCCGGCGGGAGCGCTGTCGGCGCTGTATTACGCCGACCGGCTCAATCAGCTGCCGATCGGCGTCATCGGCATCGCCATCGGCACCGTCCTGCTGCCGGAGATGTCGCGCAGCCTGACCTCGAACGACCAGGCCGGCGCGATGGCGTCGCAGCGGCGCGCCTTCGAGTTCACGCTGTTGTTCTCGGTGCCGTTCGTCGCCGCTTTCCTGACCGTGCCCGACGTCATCATGCGGGCGATGTTCACCCGCGGCGCGTTCACGAAGGCCGATGCCGCGGCGGCCGGCGCCACGCTCGCGGCCTACGCGATCGGGTTGATCCCGTTCGTGCTGATCCGCAGCGCGGTCGCGACCTTTTACGCCCGCAAGGATACCGCGACGCCGGTCAAGGCGGCGCTGACCGGGGTCGCGGTCAATGTCGCGCTGAAGATCGCGCTGGTGGGCGCGCTCGCCCAGGTCGGCCTCGCGCTCGCGACCGCGGCCGGGGCCTGGATCAATCTCCTGCTGGTGATCGGGTTTGCGGTGCGGGCAGGGTATCTCGATCTCGACCGGGCGCTGATGCAGTCGCTGGCGAAGTTTGTCTCCTGCGGAATCGTATTGGCAACCGCGCTCTGGTTTGCCGCCTGGTTCGCGACCCCGCAGCTCGCGCATTTGGGAGTGCTGCGCGACGAGGCGGTGCTGCTGGTCCTGGTCGTTACCGGCGCGGTTGTATATGCCGGCTCGATCCTGCTGCTATTTGGCCGCAATTGGTTGTTGTCGCTGGTTCGTTCTTCATAAATTCACTCGATATTTCAAGTGTATATGACCGATGCAGCGATCGTCCGCCGCACTGGCTCCTTTTTGCAACATTCGCGAGCAAAATGCTGGAGGGTTGCAACTCTGCATCCCCTCGACCGGGAATCCCCGTTAAGATCGCGCCAAGTTTCGATTTGATCTTACGAACAGGGGCTTCCCATGCGCGCTTCGACATTCAAGGCAATCGCGACCGCGGCCTTCGCCGCGATGACAGCAATTCCGGCAGCGTCCGCGGCGGATCTCGCTCCGCGCTACACCAAGGCGCCGCCTGTCATGGTTGAGGTCTGGAACTGGACCGGCTTCTATGTCGGCGTCAACGCCGGATATAGCTGGGGCCGCTCGAACTCCGACGTTTCGTATTTCAACACGGCGACCGGTCTTCCGATCGTGCCGCCCGCGGGCTCCATCACCAACGCCGCCTTCGACATGGACGGCGGCATCGCCGGCGGTCAGGCTGGTTACAATTGGCAAACCGGCAGCTGGGTCTGGGGCGTCGAAGCCGACATTCAGTGGTCGGGTGAAAAGGGCCGCGCTAACTATCTCTGCGCGCCGGCAGCGCCGCTTGGAGGCGCCTGTATTCCCGGATTGACTTTCCTCCCGCCGGGCGTGAACGGGACCAGCCTCGCTTTGGACCAGAGCCTCGAATGGTTCGGCACCGCACGCCTGCGCGGCGGTTTCCTGGTGTCGCCCCGGGTGCTGCTGTACGGCACGGGCGGTCTGGCCTACGGCTCGCTCAAGACCAGCGGCACGCTCTCCGGCTTTACGCTCGCTGCTGTTCCGGTCTCCGTCTCCGGCTCGAGCACGGAAACTCGCCTCGGCTGGACCGTCGGCGCCGGCGTCGAGGGCAAGATCACCCAGAATTGGAGCGCCAAGCTCGAATATCTCTATATGGATCTCGGACGCTACGACAGCTTGACCCTGTCTCTCGCACCGGCCAGCCTGATTGGTGCGCATGTGAGCTCGCACTTCACGGACCACATCCTGCGTGCCGGCATCAACTACCAGTTCGGCGGCCCGGTGATCGCGAAGTATTGATCTCGACGCAAACGCTCCCGACAATCAAAGCCCCGGCATCGCCCGGGGCTTTTTTGTCGTCTGATTGCAGCGCAACCGGGGGCTGAGCTTGCTCCGGGCCGCGAATTCCCGGCTGAAAGCGGTTTGCGCTGGCAGCCGAACCGCTGCAATATGCGGCGACTTTCATTTGTAACCGGAGATACGATGGCTGCTCCCATCAAGTTCGGCATCGGTCAAAGCGTCGTTCGCAAGGAGGACGACGCGTTGATTCGCGGCAAAGGCCGCTACACCGATGATCACGCGCCGCAGGCCTCGATGCATGCGCTGGTGCTGCGTTCGCCTCATGCGCACGCGAAATTCACCATCAACGCCACCCGCGCCAGGAGCCTGCCGGGCATCGGTGCGATCCTGACGGCGGAAGACGTCAAGGACCTCGGCGGCCTTCCCTGCCTGTTCAACCTGGAAGTCAATCCGTTCACCGGCCCGCCCTATGCGATTCTCGCGCGCGATGTGGTGCGGCACGTCGGCGATGCCGTGGCCTTCGTGGTCGCGGACACGGTGGATCAGGCCCGTGACGCGATCGAGGCCATCGAGGTCAACTGGACGCCGCTGCCGGCCACGATCGGCGTTGCCAATGCGGTGAAGAAGGGCGCGCCGCAGGTCTGGCCCGAGCATCCGGGCAATGTGCTGTTCGACGTTCCGATCGGCGACAAGAAGGCGACCGAGGCGGCGTTCGCGAAAGCCCATGCGGTGGCCGAAATATCGATCGTCAATCCGCGGGCGGTGATCAACTTCATGGAGACGCGCGCGGCGGTCTGCGAATACGACGCCAAGCGGGACCATCTGACGCTCACGGTCGGCAGCCAGGGCAGTCACCGGCTGCGCGACATCCTGTGCCAGAACGTGCTGAAAATTCCGGTCGAGAAGATGCGGGTGATCTGCCCGGATGTCGGCGGCGGCTTCGGCACCAAGTTGTTTCCCTATCGCGAATATGCGCTGATCGCGGTGGCCGCGCGCCGGCTGCGCCGGAGCGTCAAGTGGACGGCCGATCGCTCCGATCATTTCATGGGCGACGCGCAGGGCCGCGACAACGTCACCACGGCGCGGATGGCGCTCGCCGAGGACGGCAAGTTCCTCGGCATGGACGTCGACCTGATGGGCGACATGGGCGCCTATCTGTCGACCTTCGGCCCCTACATTCCGCATGGCGGCGCCGGCATGCTGCCCGGTCTCTACGACATCCAGGCTTTCCATTGCCGAGTCCGCACCGTGTTCACCCACACCGTGCCGGTCGATGCCTATCGCGGCGCCGGACGCCCCGAAGCTGCCTATGTCGTCGAGCGGCTGGTCGATGCCGCCGCGCGCAAGCTCGGGATGACGCCGGACGCCATCCGCCGCAAGAATTTCATCTCGCCCCGCGCGATGCCCTACAAGACCGCGACCGGCAAGGTCTACGATTCCGGCGACTTCACCGCGCATATGAAGCGGGCGATGGAAATCGCCAACTGGAAGGAATTTCCCAAGCGCGCCAAGGCCGCGAAGAAGCAGGGTCTCGTCCGCGGCATCGGACTCGGCACCTATGTCGAGGTCTGCGGCACCATGGGCGAGGAGACCGCCAATGTGGCGCTCGATCCCGATGGTGGCGTCACCATCCTGATCGGCACGCAATCGAGCGGGCAGGGCCACCAGACCGCCTATGCGCAGATCGTCGCCGAGCAGTTCGGACTCTCGCCGGATCGCGTTCGCACCCTGCAGGGCGATACCGACAAGATCGCCACCGGGCTGGGCACCGGCGGTTCGGCGTCGATTCCGACCGGCGGCGTCAGTGTCGAGCGTGCCACCCGCACCTTGGGTGTGAATTTGCGCGAGATCGCCGCCGAGGCGCTGGAAACCAGCGCTGGCGACCTCGAGATCAGCGGCGGCGTCGTGCGGATCGCCGGCACCGACCGCTCGATTACCTTAGCCGATCTTGCCAGGCGGCCGGGCGTCGACCCGTCGAAGCTGAAGGCAAGCGCCACCTTCACCAGCGCCGACGGCACCTTCCCCAACGGCACTCACCTCGCCGAAGTGGAGATCGACCCCGCCACCGGCATCATCCGGATCGTCAACTATGTGATCGTCGACGACTTCGGGGTGACACTGAATCCGCTGCTGCTCGCCGGCCAGGTTCACGGCGGCGCGATGCAGGGGATCGGCCAGGCCCTGATGGAGCACGCGGTCTATGACCTCAAGAGCGGCCAGCTCGTGACCGGCACGCTGATGGACTATGCGCTGCCGCGCGCCACCGATGGTCCGTCGTTCGTGTTCGAGACCCACAACGTCCCCTGCAAGACCAATCCTTTGGGGGTGAAGGGCGCGGGGGAGGCGGGCGCGATCGGCTCCTGCCCGGCGGTCGTCAATGCGATCATCGACGGGCTGTGGCGCGAATACAAGATCGACCACATCGACATGCCGGCCACCCCCGAGCGGGTCTGGATCGCGATCCGCGAGCACCAGCGCCGGCATAGTCTCTGACATTTTGTCGCGCGACGGGAATGAAAATCCGGGCGCGGGGTTGGGCCATAGTCAGCGCGGTTCGCGGAAAGCGGACTGGCGCGCTCAAAGCAGGGGGATTCGACTGATGATGATGCGAACTGTCGTGGTGGTGGGAACGTTGTTGCTGGGTGCGGGCGCGGTGGTGGCTCAGCAGGACCTGGTCAAGCTGGCCCAGACCGAGATGAAGGGCAACGGCAAGAATGCGGGCGCCCTCGGGGCGATGTTCAAGGGCGAGAAGCCCTACGATCAGGCTACCGTCGATAGCGCGCTGGCGCAGTTCGAGGGTACCGCCAAGAAGCTCCCGACGCTGTTTCCGGCAAGCACCAAGGGTCTGAAGCCGGAGGGCGATTACAGCGCCTCGCCCAAGATCTGGGAAGACAAGGCCGGCTTCGACGCCAGGATCGCCAGCTTCGCCAAGGTGGTGAGCGAGGCCAAGGCCAAGATCAAGGATCTCGACTCGCTGAAAGCGAATTTCCCCGGCATCGGCAAGGAATGCGGCGGCTGCCACGAGACCTTCCGCCTCAAGAACGGTTAGTCTGGGTTGAACGAACCTAGTC
>JBAQER010000659.1:0-3781 GCA_049286845.1 Bradyrhizobium sp. | reverse complement strand
GAGCAACGCCATCGAGCGCGCCTCGTCGGTTTGCATCGCCATGTCGGCGAGGCGGTGGCGGATCACCTGGTTGGCGGACAGCGGCCGGCCGAACTGTTTCCGGATTTTGGTGTATTCGAGCGTGGTGTCGAGCAGCGTCTGCATGATGCCGACGGCTTCGGAACCGAGTGCCGCCATCGCCCGGTCGACCACGGCTTCGATCGCGGCCAGCGCGTCGCCGCCGTCGCCGAGCAGGGCCTCGGCGGGGAGGCGGACGCCGGACAGATCGAGACTGCAGGCGCGGCCGCCGCCGAGCCGCGCATAATCGCGCCGCGCGAGGCCGGGCGTATCGGCGGGAACGAGGAACAGACACAGTTTGCCGGATGCGCCGTTGTTGTTGGCGACCCGGGCGGAGACGATGATCTGCCCTGCGGCGTTGCCGTCGAGCACGGCAATTTTCTGGCCGTCGAGGCGCCAGCCGTCCGGCATCTTCGCCGCCGTGGTCTCGACCCTCCCAAGATCGAAGCGCGCCGCGCGTTCGGAATGCGCCAACGCGAGAAACAGCGAGCCATCGGCGACTTTGGGCAGGATGGCCTGCTTCTGCGCGTCGGTACCGCAGGCGGCGACCAGCGCGGCGCCGATCACGACCGTCGACAGATAGGGTTCGGAAACCAGCCCGCGCCCGAAGGCCTCCATCACGATGCCGGTTTCCACCGCGCCGGCGCCGAGCCCGCCATAGGCCTCCGCAATCGGCAGCGCCAGCCAGCCGAGCTCGGCGAATTGTTTCCAGATTGCGGGGCTGAAGCCTGCCGGCTCGTTCGCCGCGCGGCGGCGGTGATCGGCGTTGTAGGTCTCGGCGATGAAGCGGTCGACACTTTCGCGCAGCAGGCGCTGCTCGTCGCTTAAGGTAAGGTCCATCTGATCTCTTTTGCTCGAACGGTTATACCTGGACGGCCTTCTTGACCGAGGGATGCAGTCCGGCGGGATCGACCACCATGCCGAATTCCTGCAGGTTGTGCGCGTGACATAGCTGATGCAGCGCGAACGCCTGATCGATCGCCGCGGGCTGGCCCATGACATCGACCGAGCGGTTGACGGCTTCCTTGGTCAGCTTCAGCGCGAAAGCGGGCTTGGCGGCGATCCTCTCGGCCAGCTTCATTACGAATGACGAGAGGTCGGGCCGCGGCACCACGTGATTGACCATGCCGAGCCGGTGTGCCTCTTCCGCGCTCCAGGCGTCGGCGGTGAACAGCAACTCCTTGGCCTTGCGGGGGCCGAGTTCCCAGGGATGCACGAACCATTCGACGCCGCACACGCCCATGGTGACCACGGGATCGCAGAACTCGGCGTCATGGCTGGCGACGATCAGGTCGCAGGCCCAGGCCAGCATCAGCCCGCCGGCGATGCACTTGCCGTGCACCTCGGCGATCGTAGGCTTGGCCAGATTGCGCCAGCGCCGGGTGATCTGCAGGTAGATTTCCTGCTCGCGGGCGAAGCGGCCATGGGCGTTCGGCTCTCCAAAACCGCCCCAATTTCCGATTGGCGGAAAATCCACGCCGGCGGCGTTCTTTCCCGTGGCCCGCAGATCGTGCCCGGCAGAGAAATGCGGTCCGCTGCCGGCCAGAATGATGACCTTCACCGCATCGTCCTGCACCGCGGCATCAAATGCGGCGTTGAGGTCGTAGGTCATCTGCAGGTTCTGCGCGTTGCGCGCCTCGGGCCGGTTCATCACGATCCGCGCGATGCGCGGCTCCGGCCGTTCCACGATGATGGTTTCATAGGCGGTCATGGACGGTTTCCTCTTGTTTTGGCCATGTTGACTATTTCATCAAATGATAGGCAAGGGCCAACAGCGCATGGGCTGTCACAATCGCCGTCATTCCGGGCTGGGCGCGAGGCCCAGATCCGGAATCCCGAAGTTATTGGCGCAAGATTCCGGGTTCGATGCTTCGCATCGCCCCGGAATGACGAAGAAAAAATCACAGGCTGCGGCACCGTTCTGCTACCTTGCGGAGAATTCCAACGGGAGAAATTTCGATGCGCAGATTATGGACCGTGCTGGCGGCGCTGGCGTCGCTGAGCCTCACCAATTGCGGCTACAATGCGATCCAGACCAATGACGAGCAGGTCAAGTCGGGCTGGTCCGAGGTCGTCAACCAGTACCAGCGCCGCGCCGACCTCGTGCCCAATCTGGTCAATTCGGTGAAGGGTTTCGCGCAGCAGGAAAAGGACGTGCTGCTGGGCGTCACCAATGCGCGGGCCAAGGTCGGCAGCATCCAGGCGACGCCGGAGGTGCTCAACGACCCTGCCGCGTTCCAGAAATTCACCGCCGCCCAGGGTGAACTGTCGAGCGCGCTGTCGCGACTGCTGGTCGTGACCGAGAACTACCCGCAGCTCAAATCGGACGCCCTGTTCAAGGATCTGATGGCGCAGCTCGAAGGCACCGAGAACCGCATCACGGTGGCGCGCAACCGCTACATCAAGGCAGTGCAGGAATATAACGTTGGCATCCGCACCTTTCCGAACAACCTGACCGCGATGGCGTTCGGCTACAAGGAGAAGCCGAATTTCTCGGTCGAGAACGAAAAGGCGATCTCGACCGCGCCGAAGGTGGATTTCAGTCCAGCGCCGGCGGCAAAGTAGGCTGGCAACAGGGCAACTGAGAATTGGCCGCGATGAACGCTGCAAGAGCCGCATTTCTTGCGCTGCTGCTGTGCTTTTCGTTTGCGGCGGCGGCCGACGTCGCGGTGCCGCCGCTCACCGGGCGCGTGGTCGATCAGACCGGGACGCTGTCCGGCGGCGACATCGCTTCGCTGACCCAGACGCTGAAGAACCTCGAAGCGCGGAAGGGCAGCCAGGTCGCGGTACTGATCGTGCCGACCACGTCGCCCGAGACCATCGAGCAATTCGCAATCCGGGTGGCGGAGGCCTGGAAGATCGGGCGCAAGAAGATCGACGACGGCGCGCTGCTGGTCGTGGCCAAGGACGACCGCAGGCTGCGCATCGAGGTCGGCTACGGCCTCGAAGGCGCGCTCAACGACGTCACCGCCAAGCGCATCATCGACGAAGCCATTACGCCGAAATTCAGGAGCGGCGATTTCGCCGGCGGAATTTCCGCCGGCGTCGACCGCATCATCCGCGTCATCGATGGCGAGAAATTGCCGGCACCGGAGCAGCGGCAGAGTTCCGGCTTGTTGAGCGATATCGATCCGTTCAATCCGTTCGTCATCTTTGCCCTCTTCATTGTCGGCGGCATCCTGCGGAGCGCGCTGGGCAGGCTGATCGGTTCGGTGGCGACGAGCAGCGTGGTCGGAGTGCTGGCATGGCTTCTGGTCGGATCGCTGGGGCTGTCGATCATTTTTGCGATCATTGCGTTCATCCTCACCATGTTCGGCGAGAGCATCGCGTCGTCAGGCGGGCGAGGCGGCACCTGGTCCGGCGGCTCGTCTTCGGGAGGCGGCAGCTCGAGCGGCGGATTCAGCGGCGGTGGCGGCAGTTTTGGCGGCGGCGGCGCGTCGGGGAGATGGTAGATGTCTGGGAGCTGGTAAGAT
The DNA here is from genome assembly GCA_049286845.1 of Bradyrhizobium sp. Taxonomy (GTDB): domain Bacteria; phylum Pseudomonadota; class Alphaproteobacteria; order Rhizobiales; family Xanthobacteraceae; genus Bradyrhizobium. The sequence goes on along the minus strand of JBAQER010000659.1, from coordinate 251 downwards.
ATGGGCATCAGGCGCATCGGCAGGCATCTTGTTGAACATCGCTGGCGGGTACGGCGCATTTTCCCGCCGGAGGTGATGGCTTTGATCGAACGCGCGATCAAGGCGGGCGAGGCCACGCATTCCGGCCAGGTCCGCTTCGTCGTGGAGGGCGCGCTCGACGGCGCTCCGTTGTTCCGCGATCAGCCGGCGCGGGAGCGCGCGCTGGATATTTTTTCGCGACTGCGGATCTGGGACACCGTGCACAACAACGG
>JBAQER010000658.1:0-8215 GCA_049286845.1 Bradyrhizobium sp. | reverse complement strand
TGAGCTGCTGCACTTCCGCGGACAACGACGGCGAATTGGAGCGGTATTTGATGTCGGCGACGATCTTGTAGCCGCGCTCCTTGGCGAGCTTGAGCTGGGCATTGCCGGAATCGGTGCCGAAAATGGTATCTTCGTGGAACAGCGACAATGTCTCGATCTTGGTACCCTTCTTCTTCAGGGCGTCGAAGAAGTCGAACATCGCGGCCGAGAACATTTCGTCATGGGCCGCGGGACGGAAGTAAAATTTGAGGCCGCGGCGATGCAGGCTGGGCGAGGAATTGTCGGCCGAAATGAACGGAACCTGGTAACGCTCGCAGATCTGGCTGACGGTGACAGCCACCGAACTCTGGTAGGTGCCGATGACGGCGCAGACCTTTTCCTGCGTGATCAGGCGCTCGGCCTCGGCGCGGCCCTTCTGGGGATCGCCCTGGTGGTCGGCGAATACGAGCCGAACCTTGGCACCGCCGAGGCCGGGCAGCCCAACGCCCTTTGCCAGCGGCATATCGAAATCATGTTTGCTGTTAATGACGTCCGCTGCCGTCCCGTAGGCATGCTGCGCGTCGACGCCAATCTGCGCGTTGGAGCCGGACAGCGGATAGGTGACGCCGATCACCACTTCGGACGTTTGCGCGCGACCCGCGATCGGCGCGAGGGCGGCGGCAGCGGTGGCTCCGAGCAATACATTGCGGCGAGTGATGGTCATTGCAAATACCCCCTGTTGATCGCAGTTATCGATGAAACGGCAGAACGTTGCGGTAAGGCCTCGATGAGCGGCAAAGACTGCGCATCAAAGCACGGCCAATTGCTTGTTCTTGAGATCGGTCACCAGCATCAATCCCGGCGCATGCGTGATCGCGAACGGCAGCTTCGCAGCTGCGATCACCGCTTGCGGTGTCACGCCGCAGGCCCAGAATACCGGGATCTCATCAGCTTCCACCGGAACCGGATCGCCGTAGTCGGGCTTTGCGATATCGGCGATCCCGATCGAATGCGGATGACCGAGATGAACCGGCGCGCCGTGCACGGAAGGAAACCGCGAGGTGATCTGCACCGCGCGGATCGCATCCGCCGGCTTGAACGGCCGCATCGACACCACCATCGGACCTGCGAACGGCCCTGCCGATGCGCAGGCAATGTTGGTGCGATACATCGGCACGCGCACCTTGCGCTCGATGTGGCGGATCGGCAGGTCGTCCGCCATCAGCGCCTCTTCGAACGAGAATGAGCAGCCGATCACGAAGGCGACGAGATCGTCGCGCCAGTGCGCCATGATATCGGTCGGCTCTTCGACCACCTCGCCGTCGCGCCAGACCCGGTAGCGCGGCAGATCGGTGCGGATGTCGAGATCGATCCCGAGCGCGGGAATACGGGGGTCGCCGACGTCGGACATGCCGATGATCGGACACGGTTTGGGATTGAGCTGGCAGAATCGGTGAAACGAAGCCGCGAGCTTCTCCGGCAGGATCACCAGATTGCCTTGCACGAAACCATTGGCCATGCCGGCGGTGCTGGTGACCGTGCCGGTGCGGCAGGCCCGCCGGGCCGCCACGCTTGGCGACAGATCGGCCGCCTTGTCGTCCAACAGCCGCTCCGTTCCTGCCAAGCCGGTCATCGTCGATCCCGCCCAAATCTGCTCGACAGCCAATGGGCCATAGAGCTAACATAATGTCTAATCGTTGTTTTTGATCAAAATCGATAAATTGGATTTATCGAACTGGGAGCTTTGGAAGCATGGTCGATTTCAAGGCAATCGAGACCTTCATGTGGGTGGTGACGCTCGGCAGCTTTCGCGGCGCCGCGCAAAAGCTCAACACCACCCAGCCTGCGATCTCGCAGCGGATCGCGCAGCTCGAGCACGAGGTGGGGGTCAGGCTCTTGCAGCGCGACCGGCGCATGGTGCTGCCGACACCGAGCGGGCGGCAGATGATGGTGTATGCCGAGAAGCTGATCGGGCTGCGCTCGGAGATGCTGGCCGCGGTCGGCGATCGCTCGGCGATGCGTGGCGTGCTGCGGCTCGGCGTCGCCGAGACCATCGTCCACACCTGGCTGTCGCAACTGGTCAAGAGCGTCAATCGCGCCTATCCCAATCTCTCGCTCGAAATCGAGGTCGACATCACCTCGAACCTGCGGACACGGTTGCTGGCGCAGGAAATCGAGCTCGCCTTCCTGCTCGGGCCGATAACGGCGCCGACCGTCAGCAACCGGGTGCTGTGCGACTATCCCGTGGGCTTTCTCGCCAGCCCATCGCTTGGATTGGGCCAGCGCCGATTGACGGTGCACGATCTGGCGAAATTCCCCATGATCACGTTTCCGCGCAAGACCCCGCCCTATGAACTGGTGCGCTCGCTGTTCAATCGCCCGGACCTGCCGCCGATGCGCCTGCACGCCAGCGCTTCGATCGCCACCGTCGTACACATGGCCATCGAAGGCCTAGGCATTGCGGTCATTCCCACCGCGATCGTCGAAAGCGAAATGGCGGACGGGCGGCTGCAACTGCTGTCGACCAATCTGCAGATGCCGCAACTGACATTTGCGGCAAGCTGGCTCACTTCCCCCGACACCGTCGCGGTCGAACGCGTGGCCGAACTCGCCGCCAAGCTCGCGCAGGGCAGCGCTGTCATTGACGCGCCGCTGCAGGCGCGTCATTGAAAACCCTCGAATGCGCATCGCCTGAATTCCGGAAAATAGCTCCATGACCAAGATCGCCTCCAACCTGCAGATCGACTCCGCCCGGCTCTGGGACACGATTCACGAAACCGCCAAATTCGGCGCCACCCCCAAAGGCGGGGTGCGGCGGCTGACGCTTGGTCCCGAGGACAAGCAGGTGCGCGACTGGTTCCGCAAAGCGTGCGAGGCCGCGGGTCTCGAAGTCCATGTCGATGCGCTTGGCTCGATGTTCGGCCTGCGCAAGGGCCGCGACATGTCGAAGCCGCCGGTCGGTCTCGGCTCGCATCTCGATACCCAGCCCACGGGGGGCAAGTTCGACGGCGTGCTCGGCACGCTGGCGGCGCTCGAAGTGATGCGCACCCTCAATGACGCCGGGATCGAGACCGAGGCGCCGATCTGCATCGTCAACTGGACCAACGAGGAAGGCTCGCGCTTTGCCCCGGCGATGATGGCCTCGGCGGCCTATGTCGGCGACTTCACCACCGACGATATCCTGTCGCGCAAGGACGCCGATGGCGTCACCGTGGCGGAGGCGCTGGACAGCATCGGCTATCGCGGCGAAGCCCCGGTCGGCACGCAAAAATTCGCAAGCTTCGTCGAGCTGCACATCGAACAGGGGCCGATTCTGGAAGCCGAGCACAAGACCATCGGCGTGGTCGATTCCGGCCAGGGCGTGCTGTGGTACGACGGCAAGATCACCGGCTTCGAAAGCCATGCCGGCTCGACGCCGATGCCGCTGCGCCGCGACGCGCTCGCCACCCTGTCGGAAATCGTGCTGGCGATGGAGAGCATCGCGAGGAAGCACGGCCCCAAGGCGGTCGGCACCATCGGCGAAGCCGTGATCGCCAACCCCTCGCGCAATGTCATTCCCGGCGAAATCGCCTTCACCGTCGATTGCCGCAGCGCCGACGCTGCGATCATGGACGCGCTCGACAGGGATTTGCGCGCGGCGGTGGCCGAGATCGCCGCCCGCCGCAAGGTCGACGTCAAGCTCGATTTGGTCTGGCGCAAGCCGCCGACCCATTTCGACCCCAAGCTCGTCGATGCGGTGGAGAACGCGGCCCAGGCGCTCGGCTATTCCAACCGGCGCATCACCTCGGGCGCGGGCCATGATGCCTGCAACCTCAACACTCGCATTCCCACCGCGATGGTATTCGTGCCCTGCAAGGATGGCGTCAGCCACAACGAGCTCGAGGACGCCACGCAGGCCGATTGCACCGCGGGCGCCAATGTGTTGATGCATACCGTGCTGGCGCTTGCCGGCGTCGCCTCCTGATCGTCAGCCAACCACCGGAGAATTCAGTGCGCGGAGTTTTTGTCGACGCCAACGAATCGCTCGCCGTCATTTTCGAGCGGCTGGAAAGACCGGGCGATCCCGAGGTCCGCATCCATCGCGACCCCGACATCACCCCGGAGCAATACCCCGAGGTGCTCGGCGACGCCGAGATCGCCATCGTCGATCACACCGCGCTGCCGACCGAAATCGCCAGGAAATGCACGGGCCTGAAGCACGTGGTGTTTCTGGGCACCGGCGCGCGCAGCTACATGAATCCGGAGGAGCTTGCCGGGCTCGGCATCGAAGTGCACCTGATCAAGGGTTATGGCGACACCGCGGTGGCCGAATGCGCCATCGCGCTGATGTGGGCCGCGGCGCGCGGCATCGCCGAGATGGACCGCGAAATGCGGGCCGGCAACTGGCTGCGCGAGGACGGCATGCAGTTGACCGGCAAGACTCTGGGCCTGATCGGCTTCGGCGGCATCGCCGCGGAAGTGGCGCGGATCGCACGCGGCAGCGGCATGCGCGTGATCGCCTGGAACCGGTCGCCGAAGAGTTCTGCCGGCGTCGACTTCGTGACGCTGGAAAAATTGCTGGCTGAAAGCGACGTGGTCTCGCTGCACCTCTTGCTGAACGACGAAACCCGCGGCTTTCTCTCGGCAGAAGGCATCGCGGCGATGAAGCCGGGCGTGATCCTCGTCAACACCGCGCGCGGCGCGATGGTGGATGAGCAAGCGATGATCGACGCGCTGAAGTCGGGCCAGATCCGGCATGCCGGGCTCGACGTCTTCAACATCGAGCCGCTGCCGAAGGATCACCCGCTGACAAAGCTGCGCAACGTGACGCTGTCGGCGCATTCGGCGTTCCGCACGCCGGAGGCGAGCGAGAACCTGATTGGCGCGGCGTGGGAACATTGCCGAAGGATCGCGGCGGGGGCCTGAGCGGCTTCGCCCAGTCTCCCCCGCCGCACCGGCCCCCGCCAGATCCGGTCGGAGATCAGAACTTATAGGTCAGACCGGTTCCGATCAGCCACGGATCGAGATTGACCTTGCCGGTGACCGGCACTCCGCCGCCGAGCGTGCCGTCCCAGTTCGGGCGCAGCCAGATCTTCTTGACGTCGACGTTCAGGCCGACATGCTTGTTGATCATGTAGTCGAAGCCGATCTGCGCGGCCGGCGCCCACGTATTCTGCAGGTGGCTGTTGGTGACGATCACGCCCGCATTGTTGAAGGTATTCCCGGCCGACTGATTGTAGAACACCGTATAGTTTACGCCGGCGCCGATATAGGGCTTGAACGCGCCGAGATCGGTGAAGTGATATTGCAGCGTCAGCGTCGGCGGCAGCAGCCAGGCCCTGCCCACGTCGAGGCCGGCCGTGGCGGGAACGCCGGTGCCGGTCACTTCGTGACGGGTGACGCCGAGAATGAGTTCGGCGGCGATGTTGCGGGTGAAGAAGTAGGATATGTCCAGCTCCGGAATGATCGCATCCGAGGTCTTCAGACCGGATCCCGGCACCTGGTCGACCCAACCCGAATCACGGGTGATGACACCGAGCGCGCGCAGGCGGATCATCCAGGGATTCCAGGCTTCGACTGCCGGCGCCTTGGTGTAGACCGGCAAATCAGCGGCTGAAACGGCTGTCGCGAGCCCAAGGAGCCCGGCAGCCAAGGCGAGCGACGAGATCGCAGTTCTTGTTCTTGTCTTCATGAAAATCCCCAATATTTGCCGGTACGAGTGATTCCGCATCGACTGACCTTCACAAATGCCTTCGCGCGATCCGAAAAATTGATCTGCGTCAATTCTTGTGTGCCCTGCAAAAACCGCGCGCGACTGTTGCCGCGCCGACACGGCACTCACTAATGCAAATGAATCGCACGTCCGCGAATGATTGCTATCTGCAGGAGAGCGCGTTCGAGTGTGAGATATAGTGCGCATGTCAGAGCGGTCAGCGCACTCCGGGCGAGAATCTGATCGGGACGGTGTGGGAGCATTGCAGGCGGATTGCGAAGAGGCGATGCGGCACGGCACGCCGAGAGGGTGGCGAAATCGAGCGGAGCGAGATGACGCCGGGTGAGGGGTTTGTCTCCGCGGACGAAGACCCCTCATCCGCCCTCGCTTCGCGAGGCCACCTTCTCCCACAACGGGAGAAGGGAAGATGTTTCCCTATTCCACCATCTCCGCGACCGCCTTGCCGCACGCCACCGTGTCGGCGTTGCCGCCGAGATCGCGGGTCCGCAGCGTCCGTTCGCCGAGCGTACGTTCGATCGCCGCCACGATCGAGGCCGCCGCCTGCTTCTCGCCGAGATGCTCCAGCATCATCGCGCCGGACCAGATCATGCCGATCGGGTTGGCGATGCCCTGCCCCGCGATGTCGGGCGCCGAGCCGTGCACCGGCTCGAACACCGACGGGAAATGGCCTTCCGGATTGATGTTGCCCGACGGCGCGATGCCGATGGTGCCGGTGCAGGCCGGGCCGAGATCGGACAGGATGTCGCCGAACAAATTGGAGCCGACCACGACATCGAACCAGTCCGGATGCAGCACGAAGTTCGCGGTGAGAATATCGATGTGATACTTGTCCCACTTCACCTTGGGATAGTTCTTGGCCATCGCCTCCACGCGCTCGTCCCAATACGGCATGGTAATCGAGATGCCGTTGGATTTGGTCGCCGAGGTCAGGTGCTTCTTCGACCGCGACTGCGCCAGCTCGAATGCGAATTTCAGGATGCGGTCGACGCCGATCCGCGTCATCACGGTCTGCTGGGTGACGAATTCGCGGGCGGTGTCCGGGAACATCCGCCCGCCGACCGATGAATATTCGCCCTCGGTGTTTTCACGCACCACCCAGAAATCGATATCGCCGGGCTTGCGGTTGGCGAGCGGCGACGGCACTCCCGGCATCAGCCGCACCGGGCGCAGGTTCACGTACTGGTCGAACTCCCTGCGGAATTTGATCAGCGATCCCCACAATGAAACGTGATCTGGAATTTTCGCGGGCCAGCCGACAGCGCCGAAATAGATCGCGTCATGCTTGCCGATTTTCGCTTTCCAGTCCTCCGGCATCATCTCGCCGTGCTTTTCGTAATAGTCCCAGGAGGCGAAATCGAAATGATCGAAATGCACGGCTACCCCATGCTTCTTGGCGGCCTGCTCCAGCACGCGCAGTCCTTCCGGCGCCACTTCCTTGCCGATACCGTCGCCGGGAATGACCGCGATCCGGTATTGCTTTTTTTCGTTGCTCATCGGGAATTTCCTTATGGTCTTGAAGGGCCGGTAACGCCGTTTGCTGGATCGGATTGCAATGGACCAAAGTTGGCTGCGGTGCAACGCTGCAGTGCAATGTTGACCGTCTCAGCGGCGGCGGCCTAACAATCCGGTCCTATCCGTTGACCGGCCAAACATTCCCCATCACAGAGAGCAATCCCCATGGACCTGCATTTGCGCGGCAAGCGCGTCCTGATCACGGGCGCATCGAAGGGCATTGGTGCGGCCGCCGCCGAAGCCTTCGCCGAAGAAGGCTGCCACCTGCTGCTTGCGGCCCGCGGCGGCGATCAGTTGAAGGCGCTGGCCGAGCGGCTACGCTCGGCGCATCAGATCGACGCCGCCACTGCCGTCGTCGACCTGCGCAAGCCTGAGGACATCGCGAGGCTGGTGAAGGACGCCGCCGATATCGACATCCTCGTCAACAATGCCGGCGACATTCCCGGCGGCTCGATCGACAAGATCGACGAAGCGACCTGGCGCCATGCCTGGGAGTTGAAGGTGTTCGGCTACATCAACCTCACCCGCGCCATCTATGCGCAGATGAAGGCGCGCGGCCACGGCGTCATCATCAACGACATCGGCGCCGCCGGCGAAAAATTCGACGCCAATTATATCTGCGGCAGCGCCGGCAACGCCGCGCTGATGGCGTTGACCCGCGCGCTCGGCGGCAAGAGCCTTGCCGACAACATCCGCGTGGTCGGCATCAATCCCGGGCCGGTCGGCACCGACCGCCACGTCACGCTCTTGAAGACCCGCGCCAAGAACCAGTTCGGCGACGAAAACCGCTACAAGGAATTTCAGAAAGGCATGCCGCTCGGCCGCCCCGCGCATGCGCGCGAGATCGGCGATCTGATGGCGTTCCTCGCCTCCGACCGTTCCGGCTATACCTCGGGCGTGATCTTTACCGTCGATGGCGGGCACACGTCGGGCTGGGGGTAGCGGAGCACGCTCGTCATTCCGGGGCGATGCGAAGCATCGAACCCGGAATCTCGAGATTCCGGGTCTGGT
>JBAQER010000657.1:0-1519 GCA_049286845.1 Bradyrhizobium sp. | reverse complement strand
GGGCCGGAAACAGGCCTGCGATCCCGGGCTGATGTCCCGGTGTTTCAGTAACGACTCGGTGACATTCACTTCGAGGTGCTCAGAAACCATCCGGGCTCAATAGTCGACCCTGAAAATATCCTAACCTACTGAATTATCTTTAATAATCGTAATTTTGGTGGGATAATTTCGACCAGTTTCCGGGCTTTTTTGTCCACAAACTGGTCGAACGGGGGGAACACTGCCGATGATGAAAGCCTCGCCTAACCCGAATCAGCTGAGCTTCATTGCACCCACGTTGCTGGATCAGCTCAACCCGAAAAGCCCGTTGTTGAAACTGGCGCGGATCATTCCCTGGCACCGCTTTGAGAGCGAGTTCGGTAAGCTGTACGCGACTACTGGCCGACCCGCAAAACCGATTCGACTGATGGTCGGACTGTGCCTGCTCAAGCACATGGAAAACGTCAGCGACGAAGTGCTCATTCAGCAATGGGTTCAGAATCCTTACTACCAGGCGTTCTGCGGTGAAACGGAATTTCAATGGTCGTTTCCCTGCGACCCCACCGACCTGGTTTATTTTCGCAAGCGCATTGGTGAAGCTGGTTTTGAGAAAATTCTGGCGGTGTCGGTGTTGATTCACGGCGAAGCGGCGCTGGAGGAGGAGGTTTGTATTGACACCACGGTGCAGGAAAAGAACATCACCTTTCCCACGGATGCCAAGCTCTACCGCAAAATCATCGCCCACTGTCTGACACTGGCACGTCGGCACAAGATCGCATTGCGTCGCACCTATGCAAAAGAAATCAAGCAGATCAAGCTGCACTGCCGCTTTGCCGGTCACCCCAAAAATCGCGCCAAAGCGCGCAAGGCGGTCAAGCGTCTCAACACCCTTGCCGGGCGTTTGGTGCGGGAACTAGAGCGCAAATTGCCCGCCGATGTGCTCGATGCACGGGCGGAGGAGTTTGGATTATTCCACCGCGGTCTGAACCAAAAGCGCGGCGACAAGAACAAGCTGTACAGTCTGCATGAGCCCCATGTGTACTGCATGAGCAAGGGCAAGGATCACAAACGCTATGAATTTGGCGTCAAGGCATCACTGACCACGACGCGAGATTCAAAAATTATTCTTGGCGCCATGGCGTTTGACGCCAACCGCTACGATGGTCACACCCTGCCAGACGTCTTACTGCAGTTACAACGCCTGCACCATCACCAGCCGAAGGTGGCATTGTGTGACCGCGGCTATCGCGGCACGAAAAAATTCCATGACACCCGCGTCAAGATTCCGAGCACCCCAACCAAAGACAGCGACAGCGCTCTGCGCAAGCTGATGAGAAAACGGTTCAGGAAGCGGGCGGGCATTGAGCCGGTGATCGGGCACCTGAAATCGGATCACCGGCTCGGTAGAAATTTCCTGGCGGGGTTCATTGGCGATCAGATCAACGTGCTGATGGCTGCGGCTGCATTCAACTTCAAAAAGTGGATGAGGCTGTCTTTATTTGTCCGAATTTTGCGTTGGTTGAGGGGTGCGATGGTTGAT
>JBAQER010000656.1:0-1592 GCA_049286845.1 Bradyrhizobium sp. | reverse complement strand
GCCTCACGGCGCATCAAGAACCCCCGCAAAGCCCCGCCAGCCGGGGCTTTTTCACGTCAGGTCACTTCAGATCGAGTTTTGACAACTCAGCCAAAGCGGGGGCATAGTAGGGGGAAGCGCAGGAGGTGTTCCCCCGCTGGCTTCAGAAAGTCCCCCAAAATGGCCCTCACAGACACCGCCTGCAAGAACGCAAAATGTCCGGCTGACAAGGCTCGAGTACGCTTCGCCGACGCCGGCGGCCTGTACCTTGAAGTCATGCCCACGGGCGGTAAACACTGGCGTTGGAAGTACCGGTGGATGGGCAAGGAAAAGCGGCTCGCGATCGGCACTTACCCTGCGGTCGGGCTGGCCCAGGCCCGGCGCGCGCGCGACGATGCCCGCATCGTGCTCAAGGCCGGTCAGGATCCGGTGCAAGGAAAGAAGGACGCCAAGGCCGCGGCACTCGTCCGCATGGAAAACAACTTCGAGGCAGTCGCCCGGGCTTGGTTCGAGCATTGGAAGGGCCCAAAGACTGCCCGGCATTCCGATTACGTGATGCGCCGGCTCGAGGCCGACGTGTTCCCCGAGATCGGCCGACGGGCCATTGCTGATATCACGGCGCCCATGCTCCTGGCTGTGGCGAAGAAGATCGAAGCACGGGATGCGCTGGACATCGCCAAGCGGGCCCTGCAGACGTGCGGTCAGATCTTCCGCTATGCGATTGCGCACGGCATCATTGACCGCAACCCTGCGGCCGACGTGAAGCCCTCCGACGCGCTCAAGCCCCGGAAGAAGACTCACTATGCGCGCCTGGACGCGAAGGAACTGCCCGAACTGCTCCGAAAGATCGCCGTCTACCAGGGCACGCCGTATACGCGGCTTGCCATCGAGCTGATGGCGCTGACCTTTGTTCGAACCGGCGAGTTGATCAATGCGCCCTGGGCGGAGTTCGACATCGAGGCGGCCGAGTGGCGGATCCCGGCGGAGCGGATGAAGATGGGGACACCCCACATCGTGCCGCTGTCGACCCAAGCGCTGCAGGTCCTTGCGTTGCTGCGCGAGCTCAAGGGCTTGAGCGCCTACCTGTTCCCGGGTGAACGCGACCACGAAAAGCCCATGAGCAACAACACCATCCTGGCCGCGTTGGCCCGCATGGGCTACAAGCACCGAATGACAGGCCACGGCTTCCGCGGCATCGCGTCGACCATCCTGCACGAGCAGGGCTACCGGCACGACATCATCGAACTGCAGCTGGCGCACCAGGAGCGCGACGAGGTTTCGGCTGCGTACAACTTCGCCACCTATCTGCCGGAGCGCCGCAAGATGATGCAGGCCTACGCGGACCACCTGGACCAGTTGCGTCAGGGCGCAAAGATCATTCCGCTGAAAGCGGCGTGACGTATGAAGCTCAGCAAGCAGGACGCGGCGTCGCACCAACTCGATGTGGCAATTCGGCTCTTTCTGGAAGGGGACTATCTTGCCTCGTTAAGGAAAGTCTGAACAAGTCCACCGATCATGCCGTGGAACGTTGAATCCAGCAAAGGAGTCGAGGCAATGGGCCAAATCAGCTTTGCGGATGCGGAGTACGCCGGCAAGAGGAAGAAGACGCGGCG
>JBAQER010000655.1:0-2065 GCA_049286845.1 Bradyrhizobium sp. | reverse complement strand
CGTCATTCCGGGGCGATGCGAAGCATCGAACCCGGTATCTCGAGATTCCGGGTTCAGCCCTGCGGGCTACCCCGGAATGGCGGCTTGATATCAAAGCACCTTGCGGTATTGGATGAATCCGAGATTGTCGGCGACCGTATCGTAGAGAGCGCGCGCCTGCGTGTTGCTCGATTGCGTAAGCCAATAGACGCGGCTCGCATTCGCTGCCCTGGCCTTCTCGTAAACCGCCTCGATCAGCGCCCGTCCGAGCCCTCTGCCCCGCGCCGATTCCGCGACAAACAGATCTTCCAGATAGCAGTATCGGTGAGGAGCCCAGGTCGATCGATGAAACAGGTAATGAGCGAACCCCGCCAGGTTGCCGTCGATATAGCCGCCCAGCGCGAACATCGGCTCGTCCGGATCGTGAAACCTCGTCCAGGTGAGATCGCTGACATCCTGTGCCAGCGCCGTCTTGTAGAAGGTGAGGTAACCCGCCCATAGCGGGTTCCACGCCTCACGCTCGTCTTCGCCGATGGGCCGGATCACCACATTGCCAGCCATGTCAGCGCCTTCAATCGAGGTGGAATTTCTCGAGCTGCCGGTGTTCGGCCTTGATGTAGCGCACGGTGCCGGTGACCGAACGCATCACCACGGTCTCGGTCTGGATCACATCCTTGCGGAACTTGACGCCCGAGAGCAGCGAACCATCGGTAACGCCGGTGGCGGCGAACAGGCAGTCGCCCTTCACCATGTCCTCGATGCCGTAAATCATGCGTGGATCGCTGACGCCCATCTTGTGGGCGCGCTCGCGCTGCTCCTCGTTGTCAAGAATGAGCCGGCACTGCATCTGGCCGCCGATGCAGCGCAACGCCGCCGCCGCCAGCACGCCCTCGGGCGCGCCGCCGGTGCCGATGTACATGTCGACGCCGGTATTGTCGGGATCGGCGCAATGGATGACGCCGGCAACGTCGCCGTCGGTGATCAGGCGCACCGCGGCGCCCGTCGAGCGCACGCCGTTGATGATGTCGGCGTGACGCAGACGTTCGAGCACCAGCACTGTGATCGCGGACGGCGGCACCCCTTTCGCCTTGGCGAGGCGGTGAACGTTGTCGGCGGGCGATGCGTCGAGTTCGACCACGCCCTTGGCGTAGCCCGGGCCGACCGCGATCTTCTGCATGTAGACGTCGGGCGCGTGCAGTAGCGTGCCGCCATCGGCCATCGCCATGGTCGCGATCGCCCCCGGCATGTTCTTGGCGCACAGCGTGGTGCCCTCGAGCGGATCGACGGCGATATCGACTTGCGGCCCGGCATTGATGCCGACCTTCTCGCCGATGAACAGCATCGGCGCCTCGTCGCGTTCGCCCTCGCCGATCACGATGGTGCCTTCGATCGGCAACTTGTTGAGCTCGCGCCGCATCGCGTCGACGGCGGCCTGGTCGGCGGCCTTTTCGTTGCCGTGGCCGCGCAGCCTGGCCGCAGACACCGCCGCGCGCTCCGTCACCCGCACGATCTCGAGCGTCAGGATGCGCTCCAGCAACAGCTGCGGCGGAACGGAAATATGGGTCGACATCGGCGAACTCCTTAAGCCTCACAGCGGGTCCCAAACCCGCAACCACGCGTATCGCGCGCCGTCCGTGCGGACGCCGCGCTAGTTCTTTTCGATCCGTATCACCTGCGGCCGGCCGCTGATCACCTTGTCGCGCTGGACCGCTTCCAGCGCGCGATAGACCGCGTCCTCGCTGGTGGCATAGGTAATCAGAATGACCGGAACCGGTGAAGCCTTCTTCGCCGTACCGTTGGCGTCAACGCCGTCGGGATGGCGCTGCACGATCGACTCCAGCGAGATCTTCTGCTCGGCAAGCCGGGTAGCGATGGTGGCGGCGGTGCCGGCGAGATCGCGCGCCATCAGGCGGATGTAGTAGCCGCCCTCATGACGCTCCATCGGCGCCTTCTTGGTCGCGCGCAATTTGTCGACCGGCCGGCCAAATGGCTTGGCGCGGATGCCGCGCGCGACATCGGCGATGTCGGCGAGCACGGCGGACGCCGTCGCTGCACCTCCGGCGCCCGGACCGACCAGCGTAATCGG
>JBAQER010000654.1:0-13103 GCA_049286845.1 Bradyrhizobium sp. | reverse complement strand
GGGCAACCCCGATGCCTCCTGATCCTTCGAGACGCGGCGAAGACGCCGCTCCTCAGGATGAGGTTCTTTTCCCACGCTCGGCTGCTGATGACGCAACAGTGAACGCGCCGGGCCATTGCCGTTTCCGTGATGCCGAATATTGTGCCCGCGACCTCCCCGTTTAAGACATCCCCGCACGTTCAAGGAGAATTGACGATGACCATCAAAGTTGGCGACAAGCTGCCGGAAGCGAAGTTTCGCGTGATGACGGCGGAAGGGCCGCAGGTCAAGACCACCGACGACATCTTCAAGGGCAAGAAGGTCGCGCTGTTCGCGGTACCCGGCGCCTATACCGGCACCTGCCACAAGATGCACCTGCCCAGCATTTTCCTCAACGCCTACGCCATCAAGGACAAGGGCGTGAACACCATCGCGATCGTCTCGGTCAATGACGCCTTCGTCATGAACGCCTGGAAGCGCGACACCGACCAGCGCGACGAGGCCACCTTCCTCGCCGACGGCAACGCCGACTTCACCAAGGCGATCGGCATGGAGCTGGATGCTTCCGGCAACGGGCTCGGTATCCGCTCCAAGCGCTACTCGATGCTGGTGGACGACGGCGTGGTCAAGACGCTCAACCTCGAACCGGCGCCCGGCAAGGTCGAGGTTTCCGGCGGCGATACGCTGCTCGGGCAGCTTTAGACGAAGGCCTTTATCTTCCCTTCTCCCCTTGTGGGAGAGGGAAGAAGCGCCCTCATCACTCCAGCCTCGTCTTCAGCCGCGCCATGGCGACGCCGTCGCGGGCGAGTTGATCGGCGCGCTCGTTTTCGTCGTGGCCGGCGTGGCCCTTGACCCAGTGCCAGCGCACCTGGTGCTGGTGCAGGGCCGCGTCGAGCCGTTGCCAGAGGTCGACGTTCTTGACCGGCTTCTTGTCCGCGGTGCGCCAGCCGTTCCTCTTCCAGCCATGGATCCAGCCGGTGATGCCCTGCCGCACATACTGGCTATCGGTATAGAGGTCGACGGTGCAGGGCTTCTTCAGCGCTTCCAGCGCCGAGATCGCGGCCATCAGCTCCATACGGTTGTTGGTGGTATGCGCCTCGCCGCCCTTCAATTCCTTCTCGACATCGCCGAATTTCAGGATTGCGCCCCAGCCGCCCGGCCCCGGATTGCCGGAACATGCGCCGTCGGTATGAACGATGACGGAGGGGAGCGAACTCACGCCACCAGCCCCGAGGCCGCGATACCGTAATCGCGCATGCTGGCCACGCTTTGCTGGAACCGCAGCTTGCGGACATATTCCAGCGGATCCTTCGGGCGCACCAGCGCGCCCGGCGGCACGTTGAGAAAATCGACCAGCCGCGTCAGCAGGAAGCGCAGCGCAGCGCCCCGCGCCAGCAGCGGCAGCGCCGCCTGCTCGGCCTCAGACAAGGCTCGCTCGCGGCCATAGGCGTTAAGGAAGGCGCGCGCCTTGGTGACGTTGAACGAACAATCGTTCTCGAAGCACCAGGCATTGAGGCAGATCGCGACGTCATAGGCCAGCATGTCGTTGCAGGCGAAGGTGAAATCGATCAGGCCGGAGACCTTTTCACCGAGAAAGAACACGTTGTCCGGAAACAGGTCGGCGTGGATCACGCCTTGCGGCAGATTGTTCGGCCAGACGCCGCCTTCGAGATAATCGAGCTCGGCGCGGAGAAAATCAGCCAGGCCGTGCTGCAGCTCGTCGGCGCGCGAGGCGGCCTGATCAAACAGCGGACGCCAGCCCGATACCGACAGCGCATTGGGGCGCGTCATCGCAAAATCGCGCCCCGCCAGATGCATCTTCGCCAGCGCCTGACCGACGCCGGCGCAGTGCGCGGCGTTGGGCTTGCGCGGCCAGATGCCTTCGAGAAAATTGATGATGACCGCGGGCCGGCCGGCCAGTTGGCTCAACGCCTCGCCACTCTTGTTCTTCAGGGGTTGCGGGCAAATGATGCCGCGGCTGGCCAGATGCGCCATCAGGCCGAGAAAGAACGGCAGCTCGTTTCTGGCGACGCGCTTCTCGTACAGCGTCAGGATGAAATAGCCGGAGGAGGTGTGCAGCAGGAAGTTGGAATTCTCGACGCCCTCGGCGATGCCCTTGTAGGACAGCAGCTCGCCGATCTCGTAATGGCTCAAGAAGTCCGCAAGCTCGTCGGCGGCGACGTCGGTGTATACCGCCATCGCGTTTACTCGGCTGCGTCGGGCCGCAGCGAACGCGGCAGCGGAAAGAACTCGTTCTCTTCCGCGGCCGAGACCGTCTCCACATGCAGTTCATAACGCTCGGCGAAGGCGCCCATGATCTCCTCGACGATCACTTCCGGGGCCGAAGCGCCCGCGGTGATGCCGAGGCTCTTGATGCCCTCGAAGCGCGACCAGTCGAGATCGCCGGCACGTTGAGCCAGGACGGCAATGGCGCAGCCCTCGCGCTCGGCGACTTCGCGCAGGCGCTGCGAGTTCGACGAGTTCGGCGCGCCGACCACGATCAGGGCATCGACCACCGGCGCCACCTTCTTGACCGCGAGCTGGCGGTTGGTGGTGGCGTAGCAGATGTCTTCCTTGTGCGGGCCGGAGATGTTCGGGAACCGCTCCTTCAGCATCGCCACGATCTCGGCGGTGTCGTCGATCGACAGCGTCGTCTGGGTGACGAAAGCGAGGTTGTTGGGATCCTTCGGCGTGAAGGTCTTGGCGTCTTCCGCGGTCTCGATCAGGGTGACCGCGCCGGCCGGCAATTGCCCGAGCGTGCCGACCACTTCCGGGTGGTGGGAATGCCCGATCAGGAGGATTTCCCGGCCGCGCTTGAAATGGATCGCCGCCTCCCGGTGCACCTTGGTGACCAGGGGGCAGGTGGCGTCGAGCGAGAAGAAATTGCGGGCGCGGGCGTCGGCGGGAACCGATTTGGGCACCCCGTGGGCCGAAAACACCACCGGTGCGTTGGTATTGTCGGGAATTTCAGCCAGTTCCTCGACGAAAATCGCGCCTTTGGTCTTCAGGCTGTCGACCACATAGCGGTTATGGACGATCTCATGGCGGACATAGACCGGGGCACCGTAGATGGTCAGCGCCCGTTCCACGGTGTCGATGGCCCGCACCACGCCGGCGCAGAAGCCGCGGGGCGAGCAAAGCACGATTCTAAGGGGTGGTTTGGCCTGCATCGGAGCGATCTCGGACCGAATCACCCCTCGCCGCCGGGCAGGGAACGGTCAATTCGGATAAGGACTTGGGGCTGCTTTCGGGCGCTGTCAAGGCTGTTTAGCAGGCCATTGCGCGCATACCCCCGGACGGCTTATATAGGGCGTAATTCCCGTCATCGCTGATGACCACTGGCTTCGCCTCCAAAAGAGGTGGGCGAAGCGCAAAGGAGATTTGCCATGAGCAATGCACCGCTGATGCCAAAGGCGACTGCCGTGTGGCTGGTCGACAACACCGCCCTGACCTTCGACCAGGTGGCCGATTTCACCAAAATGCACCCGCTCGAGGTCCGCGCCATCGCCGACGGCGACGCCGCCCAGGGCATCAAGGGCATGGACCCGATTTCCAACGGCCAGCTCACCCGCCAGGAGATCGAAAAGGGCGAAAAGGACCCGAACTACCGGCTCAAGCTCGAGGAGAGCAAGGTGACGCTGCCGCCGGCCGCCAAGAAGAAGGGCCCGCGCTATACCCCGGTTTCGCGCCGCCACGAGCGGCCGAGCGCGATCCTTTGGCTGGTGCGCAATCACCCGGAATTGAAGGACGCCCAGATCATGCGTCTGGTCGGCACCACCAAGACCACCATCGCCAGCGTGCGCGACCGCACCCACTGGAATGCCTCCACCTTGACCCCGATGGACCCGGTGACGCTCGGCCTTTGCTCGCAGATCGAGCTCGATTTCGAGGTGCAGCGCGCGGCCAAGGAAAAGCCGACCGATGTCGCCTATGGCGGCGCCACCCTGCTGCCGGCCTCCGAGACCACCCGCAAGGAGGCGGAATTCGAGCCGAGCGAAAAGCAGCGCGACGATCTCAATGTCGACGCCGTGTTCGCCAAGCTGAAGACCATCGGCGGCAAGAAGCCGGCGGACGAGGAGTAAGGGGCGGCCGCGATAGCGCACTGGACCCGCCCCGCCCGCGGCTGTCATCCCCGCCACCGGGTCTCGCCTTCGGCGAGCCCGATGACAGGCTCCTGCGGGGATCCAGTACGCCGCGGCCTATCGACTCCATCACTGCCGTCTCTGGAATACTGGATCACCCGCTTTCGCGGGTGACGACAGGTGAGGATGTGGCGTGCATTCGCACACAATCGGCTCAGGAAATCAGGTTGCGCGCGCCATTTCGGCACCGTTCGGAATGCGGCTGAATTGCCGGAATCATCCGCTGCCCGCAGCCGGTGTGACCTCGCGAGGCCCCACCCTCACGCCTTCTTCAGAAACTCCGTGCGCAGCACCAGGTCCTTGACCTTGTCGGTGCGGCCCTCGATCTCGTCCGCGTTGTCGGTGAGATGAATGCCCCTGATCATGGTGCCGCGCTTCAGCACGGTGGAGGAGCCCTTCAGCTTGAGGTCCTTGATCAGCGTGACGTTGTCGCCCTCGGCGAGCAGCGCACCGTTCGAATCCCTGACCTTGATGTCCATGTGGTGATGTCCTTTGGTGAATTGTGGAGGGACCTCTTACCCCTTCTCCCCTTGTGGGAGAAGGTGGCGCGGATGAAAATCCGCGCCGGATGAGGGGTCTCTATCCGCGGGAACAGACCCTCACCCGTCCGCGATGCGGTGCATCCATAGCCGATGCAAAGCATCGGAGTTCTATTCAAAAACGGCGGCCGAAGGCCGCCTATGCACCCTCTCCCACAAGGGGAGAGGGAAAACAATTACCCCAGATCGATCTCGCCCGATATCTCGTGGGTGAAGCTGACGCCACCGAGGGTGAGCACCATTTTGGCCGGCAGCTTTTCGCTGCCCTTGAGGCGGCCGCTCGCGACCGCGTCGCGCACCGCCTTCTCGATCTCGCGCTGCGAGGTAATGCCGACCTTTTTCAAAAATCCGCGCAGACTGCTGTTGAAAACGTCCTCGTTCATGATGGTCTCCTGATCTAGGGCCGCGTGGGATTGTTCAGCATGTATTCGCCGAGATTGCGCTGCCGCTTGTCGGTGCGGGCGTTGGCGTTGGCGCGCTGGACGTCGCGATCCTTGCGGCAGGCAACATATTCCGGCGAGCCGACGGCATGGCTGGCACGGCAAAACGCGTCGTCGTCGGGACCGCTGTCGACCATGGTCGGCTGTCCGCGCTCCAGGCAGCCCGCGAGCAGCGGGGCGATGAGTAGAAGGGCTATGCCGAGTTGCGCGGAGGTACGTCGCATGTGCCGATTCCATTCTCGTTTCGCCATTGCCGGGCAAAAGCGCCAACGGGTCCGCGCGAAGCGCGGCCCGATGACGGGCTCCGCGCGTCTTCGCGCTAGATGACCCGGCAATCCATCGAAAACAAGGCATTTCCTGAAGAATGATGGATGCCCGGGTCAAGCCCGGGCATGACGAGTGCTAGTCATTCCGGGGCGATGCGAAGCATCCAACCCGGAATCTCGAGATTCCTGGTTCGCGTCTTCGACGCGCCCCGGAATGACAGCAAACCTCACACCCTTCCCTTCAGCGCGCCCTCGATCTCGTCCAGCACCTTGGGGTCCTCGATGGTGGCCGGCATCGCCCACGCCTCGCCGTCGGCGATCTTCTTGATGGTGCCGCGCAGGATTTTTCCCGAGCGCGTCTTCGGCAGCCGGCCGACCGTGATCGCAAGCTTGAAGGCCGCGACGGGGCCGAGCTTGTCGCGCACCAGCGCCACGATCTCCTTTTCGATCTCGGCATGGCCGCGGGTCACGCCCGCCTTCAGCACCAGGAAGCCGCAGGGCACCTCGCCCTTGATCGCATCCTTGATGCCCAGCACCGCGCATTCGGCGACGTCGGGATGGGCGGCGAGAATCTCCTCCATGCCGCCGGTGGAGAGCCGGTGACCGGCGACATTGATGATGTCGTCGGTGCGGCCCATCACCCAGACATAGCCGTCCTCGTCCTTGTAGCCGGCGTCGGAGGTCTTGTAGTAGCCGGGGAATTCGCTGAGATAGGATTCCCTGAAACGCTCGTCCTGCTGCCATAGCGTCGGCAGGCAACCCGGCGGCATCGGCAGCCTGATCACGATCGAGCCCATGGTGCCCGCGGGCACCGGCTTCGTCGCCTCATCGACGACGTCGACCTGATAACCCGGCATCGGCACCGTCGGCGAGCCGTGCTTCACAGGCAGCATGCCGAGGCCGACCGGATTGCCGGCGATGCACCAGCCGGTTTCGGTCTGCCACCAGTGGTCGATCACCGGCACCTTCAATTGCTGCTCCGCCCATTCCACCGTCGGCGGATCGGCGCGCTCGCCGGCGAGAAACAGGGTGCGGAATTTCGACAGATCGTATTGGCGGATGAACTTGCCGTCCGGATCCTCTTTCCGGATGGCGCGGAACGCGGTTGGTGCTGTGAACAGCGCCACCGCCTTGTGCTCCGCGATCACGCGCCAGAACGCGCCGGCGTCGGGCGTGCCGACCGGCTTGCCCTCATACATGACCGAGGTCGCGCCATGAATCAGCGGCCCATAGACGATGTAGCTGTGGCCGACCACCCAGCCGATGTCGGAGCCGCACCACCAGACCTCGCCGGGCTTGACGCCATAGAGGTTGAACATCGACCATTTCAGCGCGACCAGATGTCCGCCATTGTCGCGCACCACGCCCTTCGGGATGCCTGTGGTGCCGGAGGTATAGAGAATATAGAGCGGATCGGTCGCCAGTACCGGCACGCAGTCGGCGGATTTCCTTGCGGCAACAGCGTCGGCGCGCAAGCTCGCCCAGTCATGATCTCGGCCGGCGGTGAGTTCGCAACCGTGCTGCGGCCGCTGCAGGATGATGCAGGTCTCGGGCTTGACGCTGGACAACCTGATGGCTTCGTCGAGCAGCGGCTTGTATTGCACGATGCGGCCGGGCTCGAGCCCGCAGCTTGCCGAAAAGATCAGCTTCGGCTTGGCATCTTCGATCCGGGTTGCGAGTTCCTTGGCGGCAAATCCGCCGAACACCACGCTGTGCACCGCGCCGATCCGCGCGCAGGCCAGCATCGCAACCACCGCTTCCGGCACCATCGGCATATAGAGGATGACGCGGTCGCCCTTGGCGACGCCGAAATCCTGCATGATGGCGGCGAGCGTCTTCACCTCATGCAGCATCTCGGCATAAGTCAGTTTGGTGATGCGGCCACCCGCCAGCGGCGAATCGTGGATCAGCGCCACCTGATCGGCGCGGCCGCCCGCGACGTGGCGGTCGAGCGCGTTGTAGCAGGTGTTGACCATGGCGCCGGCGAACCAGCGGCCATAGATTCCCATCGAAGGATCGAACACCTTTTTCGCCGGCTCGATCCAGTCGATCTCGCGCGCCGCCTCGGCCCAGAACCCTTCCGGGTCCTTGACCGAGCGGGCATGGACCTCGTGATAACGGCTGCTGGTCTGGATGTTCATGGCGTCGCTCCCGCTAGACTTTAACCTGTCGTCCATACAAGACGTGGATGGCCGGGACGAGCCCGGCCATGACCGGGATCAATTCCCGTCATTTTTTCTTCGCGGCATTGTCACGGGATAACCCGACAATTCAAGGCATAAACACTGCGACATTCGGCTAACCGGCCGCGCCCGGCGGCTAGTTCGACTCGATCGCCATCAGGCGGTCCAGCCGCTCCTTCATGGCCTTGCGCAGATCATATCCGGGCTGGCCGAACGCGGCGTTGCGGCGGGCGATGAACTCGTCCTGCTCGCGCTGCAGGGCCTTTTCGGCGCGCGGACTGTCGTTCCGGGCCTCACGCACCACCTTGGTGTGCACGGCGTTGATCTCGCGGTCGAGATTGGCCAGCTCCGGATTGGCGCAGATCGCCTTCTCGACCGCGCGCCGGGCGTTCGCGCAATTGAAGCTCGGCTTGTTATAGACCGCCATCAGCGCGCCCAGGCGCTCCAGCTCCTGCGCCAGCGACTTGTAGTTGCCTTTGGCCGTCAGGTGGTCCGGGTTCAGCCTGATGGCGGCGGCGAAATCGGCCAGCGCGCGCCGGCGGTCGCCCTTCCGGCGCCAGAGTTCGCCCCTGATATTGAAGATATCCGCAAGCGCCGGGTCGAGCCGCAGCGCCGCGTCGTAATCGGAGATCGCGCTGTCGATCATGTCCTTGCGGTCATAGGCGCCGGCGCGCGCGATCAGCGCCTTGATGCGATCGGTCTTCGCCGTCTTGCTGTGGTCGATCAGCGCGCCGCAAATGGCGACGATCCTGTCGGCGTCGTTGGCCGCCGCCGCGGCGACGCAGGGCGCGGGGTCGGCCTGCAGATCGGTCGATGACCCGGTGCCGGTCGCGAGGGCACCATGCAGCGGCGCTACCGACAGGACAAATGCAACGGCCACGTTGCGGATCAGGACTGCAGGACGAAATCGCATCGATCTACCCGGCGAACAACCCTCAATATTGGAGAGACCAAGGCCCGGCAATAGTGGCCGCGAACCGGATTGCGGCGGAATCGAGCGTTGATTGGCATCCGGCGGCATAGGCCTGATGCCGCTTTTTTCTTGAACCATATGCCGGTCCCGGAGACTCACTACGCGCATGGAGAATCCTGACGCATGACAACCTTGATCGACCATAGTCCCGCGCGCGCCGCCGCATCGTCGCCCGCGCAATATTTCTACTTCTATATGGCACTTTCGTGCACGGCCGTGGCCTTCCTCGGCTTCGCACCAACTTACTTCCTTCCACTGGCAACGGGATCGTTCCCATCGATGCCGGTGATCCATTTTCACGGCCTGCTGTTTTTCGCCTGGTCGCTCTATTTTGCGTTCCAGACCTGGCTCGCCGCGTCCGGACGGGTCGCACGTCACCGCACGATGGGAATGATCGGGGTATCGCTGGCGACCGCGATGACGATCTTCGGTTTCCTGGCGGCGGTGAACGCGATGAAGCGGTCCGCCGCAATTGGACTCACCAACGAGGGCATCGCGTTTGCGATCGTCCCGCTCAGCGGCATCCTGTTCTTCGCGGTGGTCGTGACGCTCGCCATCGCCGCCACGCGGCGGCCGGAAATCCACAAGCGCCTGATGCTGCTGGCCGGCATCTCGGTGCTGGACGCCGCGGTGGCGCGCTGGTTCCTCACCTTCCTGGCGCCATCAGGACCGCCCGGCCCGCCCCCCGTCGCGGTCACCATCCCGCCGGCTTTCGTCGCCTATCTGCTGCTGGTGGCGGCGATCGTCTTCGACTGGCGCACGCGCGGACGGCCGCACCCGGTCTATGTCTATGGCGGCATTGCGCTGGTGGCGGTCAAACTCCTGAACCTGCCGATCAGCACGACGTCGGCGTGGCATTCCTTCGCGGGGGGAATTTTGGCGATGGCGCAGTAGGCGAGAGGCGCCAAACTGACTGCGCGGGTGTGAACTGTCGTCCCTGCGATGCTGATTCTATCCCCTCATCCTGAGGAGCCGCGCATCTTGCGCGGCGTCTCGAAGGATGAGGCCGGGAGCAGGGACTCATGGTTCGAGACGGCGCAAGTGCGCCTCCTCACCATGAGGAATTACCTCAACTCAGCTTCAGCGTGACGCCGCCATCGACCACCAGCTCGATGCCGGTGACGTATTTCGATTCGTCGGAAGCGAGGAACAGCGCCGCGTTGGCGACGTCCCAGGCTTCGCCCATGTGCCCCATCGGCACCTGGGCGTCGCGGGCGCGCCACATCGCCTCGACGTCGCCCTTGGCGTAACTGGCGGCGAGGCCGGCGGAGTGCTCGACCATTGGCGTCTTCATCAGGCCCGGCAGGATCGCATTGACCCGGACGTGCTGCGGCGCGAACTCGACCGCGGTGGTTCGCGTCATCTGGTTCATGGCGGCCTTGGTGGTGGCATAGGTGACGTAAGACACGCCGGTATGGCGGATCGAGGCGATCGACGAGATGTTGATGATGGAGCCGCCGCCCTGCTTCGCCATCACGGGAATGACGTGCTTCATGGCGAGGAAGGCGCTTTTCAGATTGACCGCGAACACGCGGTCCCAGTCCGCTTCCGAGACGTCGACCACGTTTCCCATCTCGGCGATGCCGACATTGTTGTCGAGCACGTCGATGCGGCCATAGGTCTTGAGACAGGCCCCCACCATCGCTTCGACTTCGGCGGCGCGCGACACGTCGGCGGCGAAGGCGCTGGCCTTGCCGCCTTCGGAGGTGATGATGTCGACGGTTTCCTGCGCCGCCTTGCCGTTGCGGTCGACGCAAAACACCTGTGCGCCCTCGCGCGCAAAGGTCACCGCGGTCGCCTTGCCATTGCCCCAGCCCGGCCCGATCGAGCCGGCGCCGACCACCATCGCTGTCTTGCCCTTGAGTCGATCCATCGACTTTCTCCCCTTGTGATGCTGTTGATCTTGTAGCCCGGATGGAGCCCCCGGGTCACGCCTTCGGCGTGCCCAAGGATAAACTCCGCGCAATCCGGGAGCGGTGCAAGAAAACCCCGGATTTCGCTGGCGCTTCGTCCGGGCTACGGATCGCTACATGCGCTCATCGTCGTGACGTTGACCCCGACCGGATGCCCTAAGATCTCCGACAGCATCTGGCAACGCCCGCCCGCGCACAGCCGCCATTCGCCGGCGGCGCCGGAATTGCCCAGCACCACTTGCGGCATGGCGCCGGGTTTCGGCTGCCATTGAAACCAGCCATCGACCAGCCGCGCTTCCGGCGGCGGCTCCATGCCGGCGCCGGAGCCTTTCACCCGCGCCTGCGTCAGCTCGAGGCCCCGCGGGGTGACGCGCCAGTCTTCCTGCCATTCGACCTTTTCGATGGAGTGGGTCCAGACAAGCGTGAAAGCCGCTACCGATAGCGCCTTTACGACACCGGCCGAGGCGAGGCAGAGGCTCAAGCCGCCGCCACCGCGCTGCGCGAGCGCTGCCTCCACTGCCAGAGCACGATGGCGAGCGTCACCGCGAAGCCAATGGTATCGCTGAAAGGAAACTCGCCGAGCAGGCAGAGCGCCGCCACCGAGGCGGCCACGCGTTCGGCGATCGTCAACCGCACGAACAGGAAGCCGATCGCGACGATGCCGAACAGGCCGATCGCGACCAGCGCCTTGAAGGTGGCGAGCGCCACCGCGCCGTAGAAGCCGAGCTGGGCTTCCATCGGATCGCCGGCCTGCAACATCAGCGCCGGCGAATAGACGAAGATGAAGGGAATGACATAGCCGGCGAGCGCGATGCGCATCGCCTCCCAGCCGATCTTGTCGGGGTTTTCCCGGGCGATCGGCGCTGCCGCCAGCGCCGCCAGCGCCACCGGCGGCGAGAGGTCGGCCATGATGCCGTAATAGAATGCGAACATGTGGCTGACGATCAAGGGCACGCCGAGTTTGGCCAATGCAGGTGCTGCGAGAGCCGCCGTGATGATGTAGGTCGGAATGGTCGGGATGCCGGTGCCGAGCAGGATCGACAGAAACATCGTCATCACCAGCGCGAGGAACAGGCTCTTGGCGCCGAGGCCGATGATCCAGCCGCCGAAGAGGGTGCCGACGCCGGTCTGGGTCATCATGCCGATGATGGTGCCGACGATGGCGCAGGCCATGCCGACGGTGAGCGCCGACTTGGCGCTGTCGGCAAGCGAATCCCGGCAGGCTCGCAGCGTCACCCGGCCGCCGCGTGCAAACGTGGTGATAAGCACCAGTCCGCCGACGACGCTGGCGATCGGAACGATCTCGATGCCGTTGCGCGACGCCGCGCCGGTCACCAGCGCGAGCCCGATCCAGAACACATAGCGCAGCGCGTTGCTGGAGAAGCCGAGCGTGATGCTGGCGCCGAGAATCAGCGCCACCGTCAGCGCCAGCCCCATGCTGCCGGCATAAAGCGGCGTGAAACCTTCGAACAGCATATAGACCAGCGCCGCCAGCGGCAGCACCAGGTACCAGCGCGCCACCAGCGCCTTCCAGGCACTCGGGATTTCCGATCTGTTCATGCCGACGAGGCCGTGCTTGCCGGCCTCGAGATGCACCATCCAGAACGCGGAAGCGAAATAGAGCACGGCCGGAATCACCGCAGCCCTGACGATGACGGAATATTCGACGCCGAGCGTCTCCGCCATGATGAAGGCGACGGCGCCCATCACCGGCGGCATGATCTGTCCGCCCATCGACGCTGTCGCCTCGACGCCGGCGGCAAAGGCGCGGCGATAGCCGAACCTGATCATCAGCGGGATCGTGAACTGGCCGACGGTGACGACATTGGCGACGCCGGAGCCGGAGATCGTGCCCATCATGCCCGAGGCGAACACCGCGACCTTGGCCGGCCCGCCGCGGGTGCCGCCGAACAGGCCGAGCGAGACGTCGGTGAACAGCTGGATCATGCCGGCCCGCTCGAGGAACGAGCCGAACAGGATGAACAGGAAGATGTAGGTCGCCGAAACGTAGATCGGGACACCGTAAAACCCTTCGGTGCCGTAGGACAGGTGCGCAATGACCTGGTCGAAGTCATAGCCGCGATGATTGAACGGCGCGGGCAGATACTGGCCGAAGAACCAGTAGAGCAGAGAGGCGCCGCACATCAAAGGCAGCGCCAGCCCCATCAGCCGCCGCGCGCCCTCGAAAATCAGGACCGCCAGCAGCGTGCCGACCGCGAGATCGAGCCGCGTCGGATCGCCGTCGCGCGCGATCAGGTCGGCGTAGAAGATCCACTGGTAGAGCCCGCAGAGAAACCCGGCGGCGCCGGTCAGCCAGCCGGCGGCGCGGCCGAGATCGCTTCTGGCAGTGAAATTGGCGATCAGACCGAAGGTCAGGAGCAGCAGGAAGCCGACATGA
Organism: Bradyrhizobium sp.; assembly: GCA_049286845.1. GTDB lineage: Bacteria > Pseudomonadota > Alphaproteobacteria > Rhizobiales > Xanthobacteraceae > Bradyrhizobium. The sequence goes on along the minus strand of JBAQER010000654.1, from coordinate 270 downwards.
ACGCCGCGCACGACCTGGCTCGGCAGATAATTGAAGGCGGCGACGTAGAGCTGGAACACCGCAAAGGCGATGCCGATGGCATAGGCGAGGCGTCCCCAGCCGCGCGGACCGAAGCCCTCGGGAAAACCGTGCTCGAAATTGTCGAATTCGACCTTGACCGGCTTCTCGGCACCCTCAGCCTGCAGCATATCTGCGTTCCCCACGCCCAAATCGTCATGCGCCATTGCTGGCGCAGCGCCTAACACGTCATGGCCGGGCTTGACCCGGCCA
>JBAQER010000653.1:0-1617 GCA_049286845.1 Bradyrhizobium sp. | reverse complement strand
TCGCGTGCCTTGAAGTAGGTGCGCATCTCCGCGCCCTGCTGGCGGGTCGCGGCGATCTTGCGCTGGAGTTCGGCTACGTCCTCGTCGGGCCGCTGCATGTCGGCGAGATCGCGGCGATCCTTCTCAGCGAGCGCCGCCTGGTTTGCCATATCCTGGTCGTAAGTCTTGCGCTCAACATAGCCGCCGGAGAACGAGCTCCACACCTCGCCGCTCTCGTTGACGTCGCCGTCGCGCGGCACCGGCGGAGGAGCCTGCGGCGTATCGCCCGCAGGCCGCGTGAAACCGCCGCGCTCCGCCGAATAGATCTCGCCGCCTTCATTGCGGGCGCCGTCCACCGGATCGAAGGTCGCAACGCCGTTCTTCTCACTGTACTTCCAGCCCAGCGCCTCGTACTTCCGCTTCCACGCCTCAAACGGATCCTCCGGCGCGTGCCCGCGCAGGAGATCGCGGATCGCTTGCAGCGCCTCTTCGCGCCGCACGCCGGTGGCGCCGAGCATCAATAGCGAACCGATCAACGCCGCGCCGCCCGCAATGCCGGCGACGGCCGCGATCTCGGCATCGGTGAGTTCATTTGAGTTGGTGTCGACTTCGCTCGCGTCCGTCACGGCCGTATCAGTCGGCGGCACTGTCGCAATCGCATCCGCTGTTGAAGCGTCACCTCCCGGAACGCCCTGATCCGTGGATTGGGATCCAGGGCCGGTAGCCCCGCCAATCCGGCGCGCGACAACAGCATCGAAATAGCGGGCAACCTCGAGGCTTGGCGACTCACCATTATTCCCGACGATGCTCGATACGGTTCGATACCGCCCGACGCAGGATTCCAGCCAGTACTGTGGCGGGTCGTTGCGGAAAATGTAGAAGGTTCGGTCGGAAAGCCTGATCTTTTGCTTCGACTCCGCTGCGAAGGCGAGATTGTGTGCGCTCAAACAATACTTCGCCCCATTGTCCGCACCGAAGTCCATGATTTCGATCACGGCGCGCATATAGGGCAGATCGCATTTCCCGTTTCGCTCCGATCGGCACCAGACGCCGCCGGGCGAACTGAGATAGGGCCTGAAGACATATCCGCTGGCGCGGCTCAGTTCGATGGTCTGCAGCCACATCGGGGTCACGGATTCGGCATATTTCCTCGGCGGCTGGTAGACAGCGCCCATGTCCTTTGCCCACCACCAGCCTTGCGGAAGGTCTTTTGCTGGATCGGGAAACATGCCGGCGTGGATGCCGTTCGGCGCAGCGTTGCTCTGCGCCCTCGCCGGAATCCCTGACAAGGCCGCGAGCAAGGCGACCGCCGACAATATTGTCAGCGTAAACCTGAGAACTTTTCCGAAATGGCCAGCCTTCATTGCGCCCATTTCAGCCCCTCGAACTGGCTTGAGAGTTTTTGGCTGAAGTCGCCGAGATCGCTGAAGCCGAGCCGCTCCAGCTTGCCTTCGAGCGTATGCAGCACTGCGGCGTCGGGATGAGCAGGCAAGTTCGAGCTCTTCACCAAATCCATCGCCTGGCGCAAATTGCCGGGCAGTTCGCCAGCCGGGATGTTTTGCGCGCCATAGGCCTGGCGCACGGTGTCCAATGTGTCGACGCCCTTTTGCGCCTGCGCGATCGCCTCGAACGGATCGC
>JBAQER010000652.1:0-12326 GCA_049286845.1 Bradyrhizobium sp. | reverse complement strand
GGAGCCTCGAACGAAGCCGCGACCGGGTTCATCGCCTTCCTCAAGAGCCCGGAAGCGCGCGTCATCATCGAAAAATACGGTTACGCGCTCGACGGACAAAGCTGAATGGACGGCCTGCCTTCCGACCTCTGGCAATCGGTCCGGCTTACGGTCGAGTTGGCGGCGGTCACGACCGTGATCCTGCTCCTGGTCGGCACGCCGGTCGCATGGTGGCTGGCGCGGTCGAAAGCCTGGTGGGCGGAGGCGATCGCGATTGTCATCGCGCTGCCGCTGGTGCTGCCGCCGACGGTTCTCGGCTTCTACCTGCTGGTGACGCTTGGGCCGAATGGACCAGGCGGATGGATCGCCAGCCTCTGGGGCGGACGCACCCTCGCCTTCACCTTCGAGGGCCTGGTCATCGGATCGGTGCTCTACTCGATGCCGTTCGTGGTGCAGCCGATCCGTAACGCATTCGCGACGATCGGCGACCGGCCGCTGGAGGTCGCCGCTACCCTGCGCGCCTCGCCCCGGCGCGCATTCTGGACGGTGGCGGTGCCGCTGGCGCGGCCGGGCTTCCTGACCGGCGCCGTGCTCGGATTCGCCCACACCGTCGGGGAATTCGGTCTGGTGCTGATGATCGGCGGCAATATTCCCGGCCAGACCAAGGTGCTGTCGGTGGCGATCTTCGACTATGTCGAGGCGTCGCGGTGGCGTGAGGCCAATATCCTCGCAGGTGGGATGGTGATCTTCGCCTTCGCGGTGATCCTGACGATGACTCTGATCGACAAGCGCAGCGCGGGGGTCCGCCCATGACCGCGCAGACGCCCGGCCAGATTCAGGCAGCGTTCCGCGGCCGCCTCGGAGGATTTCCGCTGGACGCCAGCTTCTCCGCTCCGGCAACAGGTGTGACAGCCATTTTCGGCCCTTCCGGCTGCGGCAAGACCACCGTCGCACGTTGTCTGGCCGGCCTGCACTATCTGCCCGGAAGCTTCTGCGCGATCGATGGCGAGATCTGGCAGGACCAATCGAGCTTTCGAAAGGCCCACCAGCGACCGGTCGGCTACGTGTTCCAGGAAGCGAGCCTGTTCCCGCATCTGTCGGTCAGACGCAATCTGCTTTACGGCGCGCCACGAGACGTACTGGCGCCGAGACCCGACCGCATCGGCTTCGACGAGGTGATCGATCTGCTCGGCCTCGCGAGGCTGTTGGACCGGTCGCCGCAAAATCTCTCCGGCGGTGAGCGGCAGCGCGTCGCCATCGGCCGGGCGTTGCTGTCGCAGCCAAAACTGCTGCTGATGGACGAGCCGCTGTCGGCATTGGACCGGTTGACCAAGAACGAGATCCTGCCATTCCTCGAGCGGCTGCACGAACGGCTTTCGCTGCCGGTGATTTACATCAGTCACGACATGTCCGAGATCGAACGGCTCGCCGATCACCTGATACTCATGCAGCATGGCCATGTCGTCGGCGCGGGGCCGCTGCATGTCCTGCAAAGCGACCCGTCGCTGCCGCTCGCCGGCACCCGTGAAGCGGCGATCAGCCTGGACGCGACGGTCGAAGCCCATGATGCCGGCTATGGATTGCTGACGCTGTGCGTCGCCGGCGGGCACCTGCTGGTGCCGGCGCCAATAGTCGCCGCCGGCAAGCGGCAACGGCTGCGCATCGCTGCGAGCGACGTATCCATTGCCCGCACGGCGCCGGACACCAGTTCGATCCTAAACGTCCTGCCGGCACGCATCGTCTCGAAATCAATGCTCGGCCATGGCGAAGTCATCGTCGTCCTCGCCCTCGGCGCCGACGGCCGCGGTGCGCCACTGCTGGCGCGGATCACGCTTCGATCCTGGGACCTGCTCGGGCTTGCCGAGGCAATGACCGTCTTTGCACAGGTCAAAGGCGTCTCGCTGGTGTCCGGAGCGGACGAAGCGGCCAGCCAAGGTGCGGGCCCGGACTTGATCGATACGTCCGCCGGATTCCTCGATGGCATATCGCTTGCTTCACCGGAACCATGGCCCGGCCAAAATCAAATCCCCCATGGAGTTCGAAAATGCTCGGAATTGGAGACAAGCTGCCCTCATTCACCGTTGTCGGCGTGAAGCCCGGCTTTCACCTGCAGGAGGAGAAGGGGCAGAGCGCCTTCGAGCCGCTGACGGAAAGTAGTTTTCCCGGAAAGTGGAAGATCATCTTCTTCTATCCGAAGGACTTCACCTTCGTATGCCCCACCGAGATCGCCGAGTTCGCGCGATTGTCGAGGGATTTCGCCGACCGCGACGCCGTGGTGCTCGGCGGCTCGACCGACAACGAGTTCTGCAAGCTGGCCTGGCGGCGCGAGCACAAGGATCTGCATCACCTGCCGATTTGGCAGTTCGCCGACAGCAAGGGCTCGCTGGTCGACGGCCTCGGGGTGCGCTCGCCGGATGGCGTCGCCTACCGCTACACCTTCATTGCCGATCCCGACAACGTGATCCAGCACGTCTACGCCACCAACCTCAATGTCGGCCGCAGCCCCAAGGACACGCTCCGCGTGCTCGACGCCTTGCAGACCGACGAATTGTGTCCCTGCAACCGCGAGGTCGGCGGCGAAACCCTCAAGGTGGCGTGAGGGCTCATGTCGATCGATGCTTTAAAGAACAGGATTCCGGATTTCGCCAGGGACGTCAGGCTCAACCTCACGTCGATGGCATCGGACGAAACGCTGGGCCCGCAGACCAAATACGGGCTCTTCCTCGCCGCCGCGATCGCGACACGCAATCTGGCCGTGATAACGGCGATGGAAATGCTTGCCGCCGACAAGCTCACGCCGGAGGCGACTGCGGCAGCAAAGTCAGCCGCGTCTGTCATGGCGATGAACAACATCTACTACCGGTTCGTGCACCTCGCGTCGAACAAGGAATACGCGACGATGCCGGCACGGCTGCGCATGAACGTGATCGCCAATCCCGGCGTCGACAGGGCCGACTTCGAACTGTGGTCGCTGGCGGTGTCGGCGATCAACGGCTGCGGCGCCTGCATCGACGCCCACGAGAAGGCGCTGCATGAGGCCGGCATCGCGTCGGCATCGATCCAGACGGCGGTCCGCTTCGCCGCCATCATTCAATCGGTCGCCGTGGCGATCGAGGCAAGCGCCATCGAGCCGGCGGTCGCGGCCGAATAATCATAGATGGCCCGGTTACGGCCGGCGTTTCGCCACCGACATGGCGAGCGAACGCCGGCTGTACATTGCCAGGGTGCTTCCGGCAGCGAGCGCGGCAATCACGAGCTGTGCAGCGAAGGCCTCCCGGGTCGGGTTGATGCCCAGCGCGAGCAACCAGTCCGGCGCCGCCACGGCGTCATAGGAGATTATCGCCTGCTCCTGCAATTCCTGAACGGCGCCGCCGATGAAACGCAGTCCCATCAGGAAGAGAAACGCCGAAGTCAGCAGGAACACCGGCCGCAGCGGCAGGCGGAATGCGAGCCACTGCATCGCACCGTAGAGCGCGAACAGACAGACCAGTGCCGCGAGCAGTCCGATGTTGAGGCCGGCGGTCCAGCCGCCGCTCGACCGTGCGAGCGCGTGAAGGAACAGAACGGTCTCGCCTCCTTCCCGGAACACGGCAAGGAAGGCAATGGAACCAAGGGACAGCGAGGCGCCCGACAACAGCGCGCGCTCCGCCGAACGATGCAGGGTTGCATTCCAGGCGGCGGGATCCTGACGCAGGAAAAGCCAGCCGCTCATGTAGAACATCAGCGCAGAAACCAGCAACATCACCGCGGCCTCAACCCGGTCGTCATGGGGACCTCCCAGGAAGGCGGCGAACACCACCGCCGCCAGCACGCTGGCGAGGATGGCGAGCGTGGTGCCGAGATAGACCGCCTTCAATTCGCCCGCCGCTCCGGCCCGGCGAAGGAAAGCGGCCAGGGCGGCGATCACCAGCATCGCCTCGACGCCTTCGCGCAGCAGGATGCTTGCCGACTGCAGCGCCAACGAAAGATCGCCCATGTCACCCTCTCCTCGGCCCGGGAATGTCTTCGCAGAATGCCGCGCCGGCCATCAACCGAACTTGAACAGCACGCCGTAGCCGCCGCGCGGATAACTCCATTCGATATCGCCGCCCGGCTCGCCGATCACCCGGCAGGTACCGCATTCCACGCAGCCGTCGACGGTGACCTCCACCTGACCGCTGTCGTTGAGTTCGTAGCACCGCGCCGGGCATACCTTGAGCAAGGTCAGCAGCGCCGGCGACGGCACCGTGTGCGGCCGCACCTTGATGTGGGCGCGGCCGGCATCGACGAGATAACGGTTGTAGAACAGCTTGTCCTCGACACGCACAGCGAGCTCAGTCGTCATGTTCGATCTCCATCGTTGGGACCGTGCTCAAAGGTCCGCATTATTGAGCATGACCTCTTCGGAAAACCGGTTTCCGCCTTTCCGGATCATGCTCTATCGCCATGCCCGGGCGAAGCGGTAGGCATCGCCGAACAGGCCCATCCATGACCGCGCCTTGACGAACGATCGCAGCGTGGTCTTCTCCTTGTCGATCTTGGGCGTGCCGTCGACGCGCACGAAGTTCTGCATCGCCTTGGAGACGAGCTGCGGATAGGTGAGGAAGAAATTCTGCGACTGGATATGCATCAGCTGCGGCATATCCTTGTACTTCTTCAGATCCTTGATGACGAAGGAGTCGTCCAGCATCTTCTTGTAGAGCGACAGGTTCTCCCTGGTCATCGGATCCCGGCGCGACTTGACCTGGAATATCGCCTCGGCGGCAATGCGGCCGGAGGTCATGGCGAGGTTCGAGCCCTCGCGGTGAATGGCGTTGTTGAGCTGGGCGGCGTCGCCGACCACGACCCAGCCTTCGCCGTAGAGCTGCGGTATCGCGTTATAGCCGCCTTCCGGAATGAGATGGGCGGAATATTCCTTCACCTCGGAGCCCTCGATCAGCGGCGCCACCGAGGGATGACGCTTGAACCGCTCGAGCAGCCCGTAGGGCGTCTCGCCGGTCTTCTCGAAATCAGCCACCAGACATCCGATCCCGAGCGACACGCACTCCTTGTTCGCATAGATGAAGCCCATGCCGGTCATGCCGCGCGAGATGGTGCCGGCCGCCTCGATCACGGTGCCTTCGTCGCCCTTGAGGTTGAAGCGGGCCTCGATGGTTTCGCGCGGCAGGAAATGCATTTCCTTGACGGCCAGCGCGACGTTGTCGGGCCGCGGTCTCGCACGCAGGTCGGCGCGGGTGCCGAGCAACCCGTTGACGCCTTCGGCCAGCACGACGACATCGGCGTGCACCTCGCCGTCGTGCCGGTCGGTCCGCACGCCGATCACCCGGCCGTAGGCATCCTGCGCCAGCTCGGTCACCGTGGTCTCGCACAGCACGGTTGCCCCCGCCGCCCGTACCTTGGACGAGAACCACTTGTCGAACTGCGCGCGGATGATGGTGTAGCGGTTAGGACGCTCCTCGTTGAAGTCGTCGGAGCGGTAATGCAGCCCGACATGGGCGCGGTCGTCCATCATCCAGAACCGCTGCTCGACCAGATGACGTTCGAGCGGCGCATCCTCGCGAAAATCCGGGATCAGCTTCTCCAGCATGTCGGCATAAAGGATCGCGCCCTGGACGTTCTTCGACCCGGAATATTCGCCGCGTTCGAGCTGCAGCACCTTGAGGCCGCGCTGGGCCAGCGTCAGCGCCGCGGCGTTGCCCGCCATTCCGGCGCCGACGACGATCGCATCAAATCTTTCCTCGATCATGGCACCCTCCTCTAGCTTGCGATCCGGTCGCGCGAATGCGGCGACAGCCGCGCGCGGAACGCTTCAGTCAATGCTGGCAGCAGCCGGATCGCGTCGGTGATGATTCCGACATGAGCGAAATCGAAGATCGGCGCGTTCCTGTCGGTGTTGATGGCGACGATGAGATCGGCGCCTTCCACCCCGACCCGATGCTGGATCGCACCCGAGATTCCGGCGGCGATGTACAGTCTGGGCCGGATGGTCTTGCCGGTCTGGCCGATCTGGCGGTCGGACGTGACCCAGCCCTTCTGCACCAGCGGGCGCGAACAGCCGTATTCCGCGCCCAGCACGGAAGCGAGCTGGCGCACCAGCTGGAAATTCTCCGGCGATCCGAGCCCGAGGCCGCCCGCCACCACTACGTCGGCATAGGCGAGATTCGACTTCGCGGATTCGCGATCGGGCAGGAACGAAAGCACCTTGGTCACGATGTCTGCTTCAACCAGGCCGAGCGGATGGGTGACGATACGGCCGGGCTCGCGCTCGACGCGCTCCGGCATCGGCATCACGCGCGGGCGCACCGTCGCCATCTGCGGCCGGTAGTTGAGCGTATAGATGGTGCACATCAGCGATCCGCCGAAGGTCGGGCGGGTGGCGGCGAGCGAGCCGTCGGCATCGACGTCGAGCGCCGTGCAATCGGCGGTCAGCCCGGTGAGCAGCGTGGTTGCCACCGAGCCGGCGAGATCGCGGCCGAGCGTGGTGGCGCCAAGCAGCAGGATTTCCGGCTTGTAGGCGTTGACGACATCGGTCAGGGCCTTGGTGTAGGATTCATTGCGGTAGTCGGCGAGAATGTCGTCGGCAACGATGTAAGCGAGATCGGCGCCGTAGCAAAAGGCCTCGGTGGCGGCATGCTGGGTCGCCTCACCCTCGGGCCCGATCACCACGGCGGCGAGATCGACCTTCAGCTTGTCGGCGAGCTGCCGCCCGGCACCCAACAGTTCCCACGAAACGGGGTGGACCTGACCGCGCTCCTGCTCGATGAACACCCAGACGTGCTTGTAGCCCTTGAAGTGCTCCGGCAGTTCCTTCTTGGTCGCCGCCCGGCCGGCGAGTGCTGCTGCCCTGGTTGGTTCGCTCATCCTGGTCCCCCTTCAGAATCCGCGCGCCAGCGCGACGAGTTCCGCTTCGAGCTTGGGCTGCCGCTTGAAAATGTCCTCGATCAGCGCTTCGGCGGGCGGCCGGCCGCCGAAATCGATCAGCGCCGCCTTCTCCGCGCGCGGCGGCGGGGCGAACACGCGCTTGACGATGGTCGGCGAACCGCGCAGCCCACATTTCGCAATGTCCTCGACCCCAGCCTCCTGCGCGCTCCATTTGACGATCGTGGCACGCGCCGCCCGCAACGCGTCGATCATCGCTCCGCGCCGGATCTCGTTGGTCGCCTCCAGCATGGTGATCAGGCAGGGCAGCCTGGTGCGCAGGATTTGCACCCCGCCTTCCGATCGCCGTTCGGCCTCGATGGTGCGCGCGGCGAGATCGAGCGTGCCGATCCTGGCGACATAGGTGAGTTGCAGCAGACCGAGGCGCTTGGCGATGCCGGGACCGACCTGGGCGGTGTCGCCGTCGATGGTCTGCTTGCCCGTGAAGATGATATCCGGCGCGCCGTAGGTCTCGCCGATCTTGCGGATGGCGGTGGCGAGCGCATAGGTCGTCGCCAGCGTGTCGGCGCCGGCGAAAAAGCGATCCGTCAGCAGCACGGCGCGGTCGGCCCCGAAGGTCAGCGCTTTGCGCAGGCTATCCTCCGCCGAGGGCGGCCCCATGGTCAGCACGGTGACCTCACCGCCGAACTGGTCGCGCAGCTCGAGGGCCGCCTCGAGCGCGAACAGATCGTAGGGGTTGATGATGGTCGGCACTCCCTGGCGCATGATCGTATTGGTCACCGGATGAACCCGGATCTGCGCCGAATCCGGAACTTGCTTGATGCAGACGACAACGTGCATGCGATTGCTCCGAGCCTGACTGATGGCCCCGACAAAGCAAGAGCAAGTGCCGTACCAATCGCCGTCGCGATGAAATATCGACGTCACGACAATGACTTGAGGGAACAGGCGGACTTCCGGCCGGACATTGTTCTGCGGGTCGCATACAGGGACAATTCCGACACGTCGCAAATGCGACAGCGAGGCGACGAAGCGTTGCGGGAAGTGGCTTCAACATAGCTCGCCGCCGCCCGTCTCGCTCGGCGAGACCGGGGATCCGACCCGAACGTACGGTAGATCTATTTGAGCGTGGTGAGGGGCACGAATACCGGAGGCTTCGGCGGCGCCACCGCATCCTTCAAGACCTTGAACACCCGCTGGTCGAGCGGCGATGACGTGACGAAATCGGCATAGGCCTGCTCGAGCACCGCCTTGCAGCGCTGCGCCACGACTTCGTCAGGCTGCCCGGTGAAATCCTCGCTGACGAGATATTGCCCCATGCGCCTGAGAATGTGCAGCCGCACCACGTTGACGTGCTTGGGGTCATAGTCGACGCCGAGCAGCGCGAAGAAGTCCTCGGCGGAAGAGGCCTTGTTCAGCTGCTCGAGCATGCCGACGGGTACACCACTCATCTCTCATCTCCTTCAAGTTCGCTCGACGGCGCGCGGACCGGGGCGGGCGGCGCCGCTGGCGTCCCGCATGGGTCCGCTGCCGTCGCGCAGGCGCTTCTGCAGGTGCGCGAGCCGTGCCTCGAGGAATTCGACCCGGTCCAGCATGACCGAGATCGCTTCCCCGACCGGATCGGGCATCAAATGGTGATCGAGATCGATGCGGCCGACCACGCGGCGATGGCTGAGTTCCGGCCGCACCACCCTGGCCGGGATACCGACCACGGTCACTTCAGGCGGCGTGCTCTCGATCACGACCGAATTGGCCCCAACCCGCGTGCCCCGTCCAACGGTGATGGGTCCGAGAATCTTCGCGCCGGCGCCGACGACGACGCGATCTTCCAGGCTGGGGTGACGCTTGCCAGGCGACCACGACGTGCCGCCCAGCGTTACGCCGTGATACAGCGTGACGTCGTCGCCGATCTCGGCGGTCTCGCCGATGACGACGCAGGCGCCGTGGTCGATAAAGAACCGATGCCCGATCTTCGCTGCCGGATGGATATCGACATTGGAGAGGAAGCGGCCGAGCCACGACAACAGCCGCGCCGGAAACTTCCAGTCTGCCCTCCACAAACGGTGGGCGATACGATGCCAGATCAGGGCATGGACGCCGGGATAGGTCAGCAAGGTTTCCAGCTCGCTGCGGGCGGCAGGATCCCGCAGACGAACGCAGCCAATGTCCTCCCTGATCAACTGCAGCAGCGAAGGAAGCCGCAACCGGACATTCGCCAGGGGATCGCCGACCTGCACATCTACGGCATCGGACATGACAACCTCTCCGGCAGCCTCACGCGCAATTGGGAAGTCTGGGATCGCAAACCTCGCGCCAGATGCGCGTGACGGTCTCACGCGCAACCGGACCCTTGTTGTAGACCGCGTGCTCCCGAACCCGGGCGAGAATGCCGCGCAACTGGTCGGCCGTTGCCTTCAACTGCAGATCCGCGAGTAACGAGGTGATGGCCGACAGGCCGGAATGCTTGCCGATGACGATGCGATTGGAGCGGCCGAACAGCAGCGGGTCGAGCGACTGGTAGGTGCGCTGGTCCTTCAGCAATCCATCGACATGGATACCGGATTCGTGGGTGAAGACATGCTCTCCCACGATCGCCTTGTTGAGCGGGATGCTGCGCGCCGCAGCCGCAGCAACCACGGCGGCGACGTTGCCGAGTTCGGACAACACGATACCGGTCTCCCGCCCGTACAATTGCCGGAGAGCCACCGCCACTTCTTCAAGCGGCGCGTTGCCGGCACGCTCGCCGAGCCCGATCACGGTGACCGAGGCATGCGTGGCGCCGGCCTTGATCGCCGCCAGCGTATTGGCGGTGGCAAGTCCGAGATCGTCATGGCCATGAAACTCGAGTTCGAGGTCGGTCGTCGCGCGCAACGCCGCCATCAACGCGTAACTCGAATCCGGATCGAGCACGCTCAGTGTATCGGCGATGCGAAACCGTCGCGCACCGGCGGCCTTCGCGGTAGCGATGATTTCGATGAGAAAATCACGATCGGCACGGGAAGAATCCTCTCCGCCGACGGCGACGGCGAGGCCCTTGCCGCGCGCATATCCGACGACGTGCTTGACCATGTCGATCGCGTTGGTGCGCTTGCCGCCAAGCTTCGCCGCAATCTGGACGTCGGACACCGGCACCGACACATTGACCATCGACACACCGGCCGCGATCGCGGCGTCCACATCCTCTGTCCGCATCCGGCACCAGGCGATGGTCGTCAGCGGCAGCTCCGCTGAGACAATGGCGCGGATCGCGGTGATCTCCTCGCGTCCCATCGCGGGCGTACCGGCCTCGATTTCCGGGACGCCGGCACAAGCCAGCGCGCGCGCGATCGCAACCTTTTCCGCTGTCGTGAAGGCAACGCCCGGCGCCTGCTCGCCGTCGCGCAGCGGGGTGTCGTTGAGAACGATCGGCGGGAGCTTTGCCGCGGCGGCGCGATCGAGGAGATCGCGGCGGTATTTGGCGCTATTGGATGCCGACTGCTCGATCATTGGACCCTCACCACGGTGGCGGCTTCACGAGAGATGGCGGTTGGATGCGCCACCTCTTGGCTGATGCAGAGCAACCCGCATGCCAGCGCTCAGTCCTTGCCTTAAGTTGCTGAAAAATCGATCATTTTTATACATTCGCGGATTGTCGGAATCGCGACAGCGTCGCAAACGCGACGCGTCGATCAAACCTGCTTTCGGCGCAGGTGGACAACGACATCGACCCCGGCAATCTCGTAGCCCGGCAGCGGTTGCGGCAACGTGTCGATCAGGACGCCCGGTTCCGGAACGTCGAGCAGCCTGTCCTCAGAATCGACGAAGAAATGGTGATGTCCGGTCGGATTGGTATCGAAGAACGATTTCGACCCATCGACGCCGATCTGGCGCAGCAGGCCGGCATCGGTAAACTGGTTCAGCGTATTGTAAACCGTTGCCCGCGAGATCTGAATCCCGACCGAAGTTGCCTCGGTATAAAGCATGTCGGCGGTGACATGCCGGCCGCTCTTCGAGAACAGAAGTCCGCCAAGCACCAGGCGCTGATACGTCGGCCGCAGACCGGCCTCGCGGAGCAAATCGAGGCAGTCGTTCCCGATCAGGAGTTCCTGCTGCGTCTCGCACGGAACTTCCACTGCCGCGCCGGCGCATGGTTCCGAAGCATTCTCAATCGGGGGTGTCGTCGCGGTCAGATCCATGACCGCGACTCCGGCGACCGGGAGGGCGATGCTGCGGTCGCGGAGACAACGACCTGCAAGGATGCCTCGCGACGCCGGTCCGCCATCCGGCTCTCGCCACTCTCGTCGCCGAAACAGAGATCGAAATCCCGGCATTCGGTACAAACCGGCGTCGTGCACATCACGAAGCCGTCGGACTCGCAGAGCGCCCGATAGAAGAAGCGCTTCCACCTCATGTTTTGCGTGTTGCGGGAGGCGATTGGGGAGAAATGCCGCGACAGCAGGCGACCAAGCTCGGAGCGGTCGCGCAGGCCCAGATCTTCCCACAGATGGTTCGGTTCCATCGATCGCCGGGCGATCATGGCGGCGAGCCAGCGGCCGGTGTCGCCTTCGCTCGAGCGATGCGCCAGCAACAGATCGCGCACCATGGCGATCTCGTCATCCTCGGCATCGGCGTCTTGTGCATACCAGGCCACACCCGTGCCGCAGGCCGCCGGAAACCACCGCGCCAGGAGACTGGCAAGATCAGCCGCCGCGAGTCCCGCCCGCTCGGCCACCGCGCCGTCTTCCATTGCCGCGACCGCAAGGATCGAGGCCAGAACATGCCCGTCGAAACCGGCATCATCGTCGATGACGGCGTCAGCCGGGTGACATCCGGTCAGCGCCCGGTAGGCCGCGGTTCCGATATGTTCGCGACCACGCGGCGCGGTCGGCTGCTCCAGCGCAGGGAGCACGGGTGGCACGTCGATCGACGGTTCATAGGGTGCCGCTGCTAACACGAGCCGCTCCAAAGCCGGTTGCCCTGCCCCTTGTTGTCTTGCGCGTTCCCATCGGTGCCAGATTCACGATCGCATCTCGTTGAGCGGATGCGGTTGGTAGTACCGGCCCCTCCTGCGAGGGGCCGGGTGGTGTCGAGTAAGAGACCTCAGGCCGCCGCGATCGCGGCTTCGGCGGCGAGTTCGGCTGCGGTCTTGCCGACGATGGCTTCGTCGACCGGCTTCATGATGCCGTGCTCCATCAGCATGTCCTCGAGTTCGTCCATGGTGATCGGGGTCGGAATGATGCCCTTGCCGCCATTGTTGTGGATCTTCTCGGCGAGGCTGCGGTAGTGACCGGCCTGAACCGAGTCCGGGGCATATTCCAGAACGGTCATGCGGCGCAGTTCCGCGTGCTGCACGATGTTGTCGCGCGGTACGAAGTAGATCAGATGGGTGCCGAGCTTCTTGGCCATCGCTTCCGCCAGCTCGAGCTCCTTGTCGGTCTGGCGCTCGTTGCAGACCAGGCCGCCGAGGCGCACGCCGCCGGAATTGGCGTATTTCAGGATGCCCTTGGAGA